>NZ_JBATHS010000047.1:0-77081 GCF_049667165.1 Maribacter sp. | reverse complement strand
CTTAAGGATTCATTCCCCCAAATTTCGGTATGTCCGATACCTCCACCAACGGACATAAGTGAAATATCGGTTTTTTCCTGTTCGGCTACATCGGTGGTATTCAGTAGTAAGACACTTGATAGGGCCTGACCGTATTCTGCGGAATATCCCCCGGTACTAAAAGTGATTCCTTTAAAAAGAAAAGGGGAAAACCTACCCCTAGTAGGAATATTATTGACTGTGGCATTAAAGGGTTGAAATACCCTAAGGCCATCAATAAAAACCTGGGTCTCCCCTGCGGTTCCTCCCCGAACAAAAAGCCTACCATCGCCGCTAACGGTCGAGGTTCCCGGTAAGGTTTGCAACGCTGCTACAAAATCCCCTGCAGCGCCTGCAGTGGTAACGATATCCAATGGTTTCAATACGGATACTTTGGAATTATCCCCTGCCGAGAAAGAACCGGCCGTCAGGGTAACCCCCTTAAGCTGATTGATGGTTTCCCTCATTTTTATGACCATATTTTTCAACATTGAAACATCCCCAACCTCATAATGGGTTTCATAGGCAATCATTGAAACCACTAACGTTTGTGTCCCCTTTTCCCCTGTTTCAAAGGAGAAATATCCTTGCGCATCACTTGTGGCGCCATCGTAGGTGCCCTCCAGATATACATTGGCCCCGATTATTGGATTGTTTTTTTCATCCGTGACCGTACCGGAAATGTTCGTTTGTGCAAAAAGTGCTGTAGTGAATAGGCACGTAAGCGATAATAATGTTGATTTAAGCATGACCTTTCGTTTTTTGATAGTACAAAAATGTCATACCCCGGAAGAAGGTACCAATACTATGTTCCCAATTGTAGTTTTTAGAGGCCGAACTGTGGCACGGATTTGTTTAGTGGAACGAAATGTACTTCATCCTTCGGCTAAAGGCCGGTGAAGTGTGATTCTGAAATTTTAGTGAAAGGTGCGGGAGTTGAGAATGAAGTGATTGACTGCAAAAAAAGCATGTTTGCCTAACCCTTGGAAACCGTAGCCTCTGGCCAGAATATAGGTATCTTATCACAAGAAAAAACGATAATCACCCAAAGGACTAAAGGGCTGATGGCGCTTAATTCGAAGTAAGAAATAAAAATCTCGAATTTGTGATTTTTAAGGACCTATCAGCATTGTAAAATATAAAAGGCGGTCTAGAAAGTCATACGAAGGTATTTACACGGTGCGATGCAATCCATAGGTACTTGATACAAAGGGAATGGATCACTTTGTTTCGTTCGTATGAACGTACGTTACCATTGTTCTAGATCGCCGCTTCGTTATGAAATTATAACGTGGATTTTAAATTTCCTCGGCCAACCAAGCTTTCATCATCCAAACCGTCTTTTCTTGCTCGGTAATGAAATCACTCATCATGGAATTTGTACCTTCATCATCGGCCTCATCCGAAGTTTTTAAAATGTCCCTTTCAATAAGTAATAATTGGGTCAATGACTCAACAATCAACCGAATGGCTTCCTCATCTTTTGTAATATTCTTTCCTACAGGTACCTTCGCGTTCGCTATATAATCCTCAAATGTGTGTAAAGGCACCCCGCCCAGCGTAAGAATACGTTCAGCGATCTCATCAACCTTGATATTGGCATCGGTGTACAACTCCTCGAATTTAACATGAAGGTCAAAAAAACGTTTGCCCTTGATATTCCAATGTATTCCCCTTAAATTTTGGTAGTATCGTTGAAAATTGGCTAGTAAATCGTTTAAATCGTCGCTTAGGGCCAACGATTTTTTGGCACTCAAGCCTATGCTATTATATGACATGGTATTACTTTTAAGTTGCTATAAAATTAAGGAATATTAAGGCTTTCAAGGTTAGTTTTAATCGTTTGTTTTTATAATTTTATAGACTGAAATTATAATCCATGACCATAACCCAGTTACATTATGTGTTGGCTGTTGCCGAATACAAGAACTTCACTTTGGCCGCGCAAAAAAGCTTTGTTACACAACCTACATTGAGCATGCAGGTACAAAAACTTGAGGATGAATTGGACATCTTGATTTTTGACCGTACCAAAAAACCGATAGCCATTACCGAAGTCGGAAGGAAAATTGTGGAACAAGCTAAGAATATTGTCAACGAGGCAGAAAGGATAAAGGATATCGTGGATCAGGAAAAAGGCTTCATTGGAGGAGACTATACCCTGGGAATCATCCCCACCATCATGCCCACGCTCCTGCCGATGTTCTTGAGAACATTCATCAGGAAATATCCCAAAGTAAATCTGATCATAAAGGAACAAAGTACCGAAAATCTTATTCGTAATTTACAGGATGGGCATTTAGATGCTGGTATAGCCGCCACTCCCTTGGAAATTGAATTCATAAAAGAACGTCCGCTGTATTATGAACCTTTTGTCGGTTATGTTCCTGCCAACCATAGGCTGTCAGGAGCGTCACATCTAGACCCTTCTGATTTGAACATCTCCGACATCCTACTATTAAAGGATGGGCATTGTTTTAGGGATGGCGTGATCAACATATGCAATTCAACGAAAAATTATGATGATGAACATTTTCAACTACAAAGCGGTAGTTTTGAGACTTTGGTGAATTTATCGAATGAAGGACTGGGCATGACCCTTTTGCCTTATCTGAATACACTTGAACTGGATGAATCGAAAAAGAAGTATTTAAAACACTTCAACCCTCCTTCTCCGGCACGTGAAGTAAGTTTAATCTATCATAAGAGCGAATTGAAAATACAGATTACCGAAGCATTGAAAGATGTGATTTCTAGCATTGTGAGGGGTGCCATCGCCTTTCAGGACGTGAAGATCATAAGTCCGATTGGCAAACAACGCTCAATTTAAGCGTTTAAATCGATATGAGCATTCCTCGATGCATCCGACAAATCCTAAAATCAGTTTGTTTTTGTCGAAGGATATAAGGTAGATGGGTTCATTTACCTCAGTGTTGCACGTAAACTTTAAATACAGTCTTTCCTCTGATACCGCAAAGGTACCCGAAACCATTGATTTACATCCCTCCCATTTTGAGAGTTCGAAGGTGCCATCGGCCCTAAAATCGTAGATTTGTCCATTTTCGATCAAAGTCCAATCCACCATACCCCCCGGACTGATTTTAGTAGCATCCAATTGCCATTGCCCTATAATTTCATGATCGATTTCGTTACTTTTCAAATCGTCATCGCTGCATCCAAAAAAAAATAGGAATAACAATGGGACAATATTCTTCATTTACATCTACTAACGGATTAGGCGCCGCATATCGGATGATATACGGAAAAATTTAAACTATGGTTTATGAAACCAAAAAAAACCACTCTTTCGAGTGGTTTGGAATTATGCTTTTAAATAAATAAGACTTTCTTGTAATTGCGGCTTATCGTTTACAAACTGTAACACCCACTGCTTCAGTTCTTCTATTTCGGCCGGCAGTAGTCTTTGCACCGCCTTTTTCAACTCTTTACAAAAGAGTTTCGTGTCAAAACTAACTTTTTTAAGCACAGTTTTAGTGTACTCAAGCATAGCTCTAGCCATATTCCAAAATGTTTAATTAGTTGTTGTCTTTCAAAGTTAACTATAAATGCATAAATATTATTGCCCATGCTTCGTTAAAAAATCAATAATTTCTTGTTAAAATAGCAACCTAAGAAAGAAATTGGTAATTTTCACGTTGAACATATGGAAAAAATCGTTATTTTACTTTTATTAACTGTCTTACTTACAGGGTGTTCAAGTACTAAAAGGCGTCTTGCCAAAAAAATCGATGCCCATATCAAAACGGTTGAGAACAATCATCAGTTTACCGGTTTCTTATTGATCAATGCGGCCACCCAAGATACCTTGTACAGCTGCAATAGCACGAAATATTTTACACCAGCCAGCAACACCAAGATTTATACCCTTTTTACTGCTTTACGGCTATTGCCCGACCACATACCTACATTAAAGTATGTCATTTCAAATGACACCCTTTACATTCAAGGGACCGGAGACCCTTCTGCGTTACATCCCTACCTAAAGGATAGTACCGCACTCCATTTTTTGAAAGACTATACCAACATTGCCCTGTATTCCAACAATTTTAGGGATGAAAAATTTGGTCCGGGATGGGCTTGGGACGATTACCAATACTACTACTCCCCTGAGCGAAGCGGTTTTCCTCTTTATGGGAACGTCGTGACCATTGAAAACAGTGATACCTTGAACATACAACCTGACTATTTCAAGGACAGTATTCTACCCATTTCGTATGCCTTGAATCGCGATCGAAAAAAGAATTATTTCTATTTTGATACTTCAAAAAAAGACACCATAGTAATTCCGTTTATCGTAGACAGTAGTCTAACCAGAAAATTATTGGAAAAATCCCTCCAAATAAAAATATATAGTACCGATAAAATGCCCGTTGACAATATGAAGGTCTTATATGGGATGCCTGCGGATACCGTCTACAAAAGAATGATGCAAGTAAGTGATAATTTTCTGGCCGAACAGTTATTGGTTTTGGCTTCCGCTACGCTATCGGATACGTTAAGTAGCGAAAGGGCACGACAATTCGTACTTGAAAACCACTTGTCCGATGTAAGACAGCCGCCGAGGTGGGTAGATGGTTCTGGATTATCCCGTTACAATTTGTTTACCCCAGAGTCGATCGTACATGTTTTGCAAAAGCTCTATCTTGAAATACCGCAAGAAAGATTGCTTCAATTTTTTCCTGCTGGGGGTGAATCAGGTACTTTGGAAGACTGGTATCCCGGAAATCCTGCACCCTATCTGTACGCAAAGACCGGAAGCCTTAGCAACAATCACTGCCTAAGTGGTTATCTTATTACCAAATCGGGAAAAACATTGATATTCAGTTTCATGAACAACCACTTTATGGAACATCCCAACGAAGTAAAAAAGCGGATGCAGACAATTTTCGAGAAGATACGGGATAACTACTAAAAGGGTTGAGTAAGATCAAAACGTCATATCAATCCTCGCAAAACAAAAGTAATACAGACCAATGATGCGGCCAAATTCCCCTCCTATCAGGCTTGGGCAGGAAAATCGATTTATTTCGGTTCGGACCTTCGCAAAATCAGGTTAAAATCTTCCCATTTTTTTAACCGCCATTTCATTTTTTAAATATTAATCATTAAGTTTATACCAATCTTACATGATAATTATTCTCATATAGTAATAATTGATGGATATACAGGAAATTGCAACGAAGCTATCGGAAAAAGGGCTGCGCGTGACTCCACAGCGGATTGCTATTTTAGGTGCCATAATTAAGTTGGATAATCACCCCACTGCTGACAATATTATTGAATATATCAAGAAAAACCATCCCAATATTTCTGTAGGAACGGTGTATAAGGTGTTGGATTCCTTTGTTGAAAACAGCTTGTTGAAAAAGGTGAAAACCGAAAGTGGCATTATGCGTTATGATCCCTTACTGGCCAATCACCATCATCTATACTGCCAGGAGACCGACAGAATCGAGGATTTTAAAGACGAAAAACTAGATGAACTCATCAACGAATACTTCTATAAAAAGGGAATTAAAAATTTTAAGATTCAAGATATTAAACTACAAATAACAGGTACATTTAAAAATTAAAATTATGGATAAGAACACTTCCAACGGTGCAGAATTTTCTAAAGTCAATGATAGCTCTCGTGGAAAATGCCCGGTAATGCATGGTGGAAATACCACTTCAGGGTCGACAGTTATGAATTGGTGGCCCAATGCGCTAAATCTGGATATTTTACATCAGCACGACACCAAAACCAACCCACTGGGTGAAGATTTTGACTATCTCAAAGAACTAAAAAAACTCGATGTTGACGGTTTGAAGAAAGACTTGAATGCCTTGATGACCGATAGCCAGGAGTGGTGGCCTGCCGACTGGGGCCATTACGGTGGATTGATGATACGGATGGCATGGCATGCAGCCGGGACCTATAGAATTTCAGATGGTCGTGGTGGTGGCGGAACTGGGAACCAACGTTTTGCCCCGTTGAACTCATGGCCAGACAATGTTAGCCTCGATAAAGCCAGACGCTTGTTATGGCCCATCAAGAAAAAGTACGGTAACAAGGTCAGCTGGGCTGATTTGATCATTTTGGCAGGTACCATTGCCTATGAGAACATGGGCTTGAAAACCTATGGATTTGCCTTTGGACGTGAGGATATATGGCATCCGGAAAAAGATATTTATTGGGGTGCTGAAAAAGAATGGCTGGCACCTAGTGACGAGCGCTACGAAAATATGGAAGATCCATCGACCATGGAAAATCCATTGGCGGCAGTACAAATGGGCTTAATTTACGTGAACCCAGAAGGTGTCAATGGCAAACCAGATCCAATGAAGACAGCAGCCCAAGTGCGGGAAACGTTTGCACGAATGGCGATGAATGATGAAGAAACAGTGGCCTTGACCGCAGGGGGACATACCGTAGGGAAAACCCATGGGAATGGTGATGCAAGCATCCTAGGTCCTGAACCAGAAGCAGCACCGGTAGAAGCGCAGGGCTTTGGTTGGGACAACCCTCACGAGACAGGTAAGGGCCGGTATGCGGTTACAAGCGGTCTGGAAGGCGCATGGACCAAACATCCGACAAAATGGGACAATGGCTTTTTCGATATGCTATTTAACCATGAATGGGAATTACAAAAAAGTCCGGCAGGTGCTTGGCAATGGGAACCGGTGACGATCAAAGATGAAGACAGACCGGTTGATGTTGAAGATCCTTCGATCCGACACAACCCCATGATGACCGATGCCGATATGGCAATGAAGGTTGATCCCATATATAAGGAAATATCATTGAAGTTCAAGGACGACCAAGACTATTTTTCCGATACTTTTGCGCGCGCTTGGTTTAAATTAACGCATCGCGACATGGGACCAAAATCATGCTACCATGGACCGGATGTACCACAAGAGGATTTGATTTGGCAAGATCCAATTCCTGCAGGCCGTACCGATTATAATGTAGCTGCCGTAAAAGAAAGGATATCGAAATCAGGGCTTTCCAATGCAGAGATGATCGCCACAGCTTGGGATAGCGCAAGAACTTTCCGCGGATCAGATCGGCGTGGTGGCGCCAATGGGGCGCGCATTCGACTAGCCCCTCAAAAAGATTGGGAAGGAAACGAACCTAAGCGTTTGGCCAAAGTACTATCAATGCTAGAGCCGATAGCCACTGAATTCGGTATTAGTGTTGCCGATACCATTGTCCTGGCGGGAAATCTAGGTATTGAACAGGCAGCCAAAGCTGCGGGTGTGAATCTTACAGTACCTTTTGCACCGGGTCGCGGGGATGCTACAGCTGAAATGACCGACGCTGACTCTTTTGCCCCACTTGAACCTTTAGCCGACGGCTATCGTAATTGGATGAAAAAAGAGTATGTGGTAAGTCCAGAGGAATTGATGCTCGACCGAACACAACTTATGGGGTTAACTGCCTCGGAAATGACTGTTCTTGTCGGTGGTATGCGGGTTTTGGACACGAACTATGGCGGCACCAAACACGGCGTTTTTACTGAAAAGGTGGGCACGTTGAGCAATGACTTTTTCGTCAACTTAACCGATATGGCAAACACGTGGAAACCGATTAGCAAAAGCTTATATGAAATTCGTGATCGGAAAACGAACGAACTAAAATGGACAGCCACGCGAATGGATCTTGTATTTGGATCAAATTCGATTCTACGATCGTATGCCGAAGTCTATGCACAGGATGATAACAAAGAAAAATTTATCCATGATTTTGTGAAAACATGGGAGAAAGTAATGAATGCGGATAGATTTGACTTGAAATAAGGTTATTACCTAAGACATCAGGCCCCACTTTTCATATAAGTACATCGTATGAAAATGTGGGGCTTGTATTTTTAATAACGTTTTGAGGGTGATGTGAAAACCTGTAATTACACACCCTATTCCTTGCGTAAGACATTACGAGGGGAAGAAGAAAGCCGTTTATTCAGCACCAGTCACTACTATGCCAATAAATTATTTAACTGTGCATACTGCAACAGCAATATGGTCTTGGCATCTTTTATTTCGCCTGCAGCAACCATCTTCAGAGCCGTCGCAAAGGAAAGTTCAAGCACCTCGATATTTTCCGTCTCATCCTCAGCACCACCACCCTCTCCAATTTTCATAGTGTCTTCATAGGCGGCCACAAAGAGATAAAGTATTTCGGTAACCGATCCGGGAGACATATAGGTCTCACATACCTTTTTAACGTCATCAACCATGTAACCCGTTTCTTCCTCTACTTCCTTTTTAATACAAGCCTCAGGATGGTCCCCATCCAATAGGCCGGCACATGCCTCGATCATCATTCCGTCCTCATTGCCATTAATATAGGTGGGCATCCGAAACTGACGGGTTAAGACCACGGTTTTTTTCTTTTTATTATATAACAATATGGCCGCCCCATTACCCCTATCATAAGCTTCCCGAACTTGGGTTTCCCAGCTCCCATCCTCTTTTTGATAATCAAAGGTAATTCTATTCAAGGTATACCAGTTGTCTGATAATAGTTCTGTTTTAATATTCCTTATATGTCCTTTTTTCAAGATAAATCGAATTTTAATTGCTATTCATTTTAAGATCAGTTCAAATGATAAAGGTATCTTAGCGAACATAAGCTCCCAATGATACCCAATAAGTACATGCCTTTCAAGACCATAATGGATACACCCCCTTTTAATTTGGGATTACAGAGACCGAATATAGAATTTCTTGACTATATCGGCAATGTATAGGATGAAGATCTGTCATTAAAAATGAAAATTATATACTACTTTTAGGGGACGCATCGCTCTGCGATTTAAAAACCCTTATAACGCTTATTTCAATAGATAAAATCCAACTAAATTACTAAAGACGTGAAAATATCCAACGTATTCCTACTACTATCATTAGTGCTCGTATTCAGTTGTAAACCCCAGAATAATAAAGGGAAGGTCAACAATGAGCTTCCCCGAATCGCCATTGCCGGTTTGGGTATTGAATCGAGTACCTTCTCCCCTGCCCAAACCGATGAAGAAGCCTTTCATGCTAGGATTAGTGACTCGATTTTCGGGCGTTATCCGTTTTTTGACGAAGGGACCGAAATTCGCAAAAGGGCCGATTGGGTACCCACCCTATTGGGCAAAGCCCTGCCAGGCGGTATCGTGACGAGGGAGGCTTATGAGAGTATGGTCGCCAAAACCTTGAAAATGCTCAAGGAAAACGGACCCTATGACGGTTTGTTCTTCGATATTCATGGGGCAATGAGTGTTGTGGGATTGGAAGATGCCGAAGGCGATCTCATTACACGTATTCGAGAGGTGATAGGTCCTGACGTTTTGATTTCCACATCGATGGACTTACATGGAAATGTTTCCGAAACCTTGGCCGAACATAGCGATTTAATCACTTGTTATCGCATGGCACCCCATGAAGACGCTTTGGAATCAAAGGCACGGGCAATCACCAATTTATTAGACCGCTTGGAAAATGGGAAAGGAAAACCCAAGTACAAGGCTTGGATACCCGTTCCGATCCTACTGCCTGGTGAAAAAACCAGTACCCGCATTGAACCTGGCAAAAGTCTATATGCCCAAATACCTTCTATAGAGAAGCAAGAAGGCGTTATCGATGCTGCTATTTGGATCGGTTATGCATGGGCCGATGAACCCAGAAACCACGCCGTGGTCATGGTAACCGGTGACGACAAGGCCCAAGTGACTTCCGGTGCGGAAAAATTGGCCAAGGCGTTTTGGGAGGTTCGCAATGCCTTTGAGTTTGTGGCCCCCGTAGCCACGCTGGAAGAAAGTTTGGCGAAAGCGCTTTCCAGCAAATCAAAGCCATTTATCATAAGTGATATGGGTGATAACCCTACTGCTGGAGGAGCTGGGGATGTTACATGGACACTCCGCGAGCTTTTATCGCGTCCGGAGTTCAAATCAGAAAACGGTCCTCCAGTGATCTACGCCTCAATTCCCGGCCCTGAATTGATAGATGAAGCCTTAAAAGTCGGTGTAGGCGGTAAAGTTTCCGCGATGGCTGGGGCCATGGTTGATGATCGTTTCGCCCCTCCCCTACAACTTACAGGCCAGGTAATGGCCATTAAGGAAGGTGATCGCGATGCCGAAGTTGAAGTTGTTATCAAAATTGGAAGCATACAGGTAATTGTTACAAGAAAGAGAAAACCCTATCACTATAAGGCCGATTTTACCAATTTGAATTTGAATCCTGAAAAAACGGATATTGTCGTGGTTAAAATCGGATATCTCGTACCCGAACTCTACGAAATGCGCGGGGATTGGATCATGGCCATGACCCCAGGTGGCGTGGATCAGGATCTGGAGCGGTTGGGATACAAACATATCAATCGCCCGATGTTCCCTTTGGATAAGGATATGGCTACCCCGGATTTAAGTGCACGATTACTTCGGGCATCCGATGAAATCAAGTAGTAAAAAAGTAGCCGTTTAAAAGGTCTATAAATACCCTATCTGTCACATCGAGCGGAGTCGAGATATATTTAAAGAGCGGTTTAATTTTCTCGACTGCGCTTGAAATAACGGTAGAATTGACCTTTTAATCGGCCACGCTCCTTATATCGCTTATCTATATCAACCAAGAAAACAGAAAAAACACTGGTTTACAATGGATTAAAATCGGTTGTCACCCCCTACAATATCACCCAGAGTACCCAAAATACTACCTTCGCCTTTATCCTTTCCTCCTCGAGGTATCGATGCCAATACCCTTCCGGCCAACCTGCTAAAAGGCAAGGACTGTATGTAAACCGTTCCTGGGCCTCGCAAGGTTGCAAAGAACAGACCTTCACCACCAAAGACCGTATTTTTAATACCCCCAACAAACTCAATATCATAATCGACATCTTTGGTAAAACCTACAATACAACCCGTATCGACCTTAAGGACTTCCCCAGGGGCCAAAACTTTTTTGGCCAAAGTTCCCCCGGCGTGTACGAAGGCCAAGCCGTCACCTTCCAACTTCTGCATGATAAAACCTTCGCCACCAAACAATCCCCTGCCTAATTTCTTGGAAAACTCGATCCCTACGGAAACCCCTTTGGCCGCACAGAGGAAGGCATCTTTCTGACAAATGAATTTCCCTTCCTTTTCAGAAAGATCAATGGGTAGGATCTTCCCGGGATAAGGCGACGCAAAGCTCACCTGCTTCTTGCCTTGGCCTATATTCATGAAGGCGGTCATAAAAAGGCCCTCCCCTGTCAAGATACGCTTCCCGGCGGAGAATATCTTGTCCAATACGCTATTGTCTTTATTGGACCCATCCCCAAAAATGGTATCCATTTTAATATCGGCATCCATCATCATAAAACTGCCGGCTTCGGCAACCACAGCTTCTTGTGGGTCAAGTTCAATTTCAACATATTGCATTTCTTCCCCGTAAATCTGATAGTCTATTTCGTGTGCGTTCATTGTTTTGAGTTTATAAGTTTATTGTTTAAAGGTTTATGTGTTAAAAATTTATGAAGCTTTTTCATTGATTAGTTGCATTACACCAGGATTTGTTACAACCTAAAATAAACTCCTAAACTTATAAACCCATAAACTATTTTTTAACTTTTACCGTCCACTCAAATTTAAAAGTCGAGACCACTACACCATCCTCATTTACGCCTACCGATTTCATCCATATCGTTTGCCCTTCCCCAGTTTCAATTGTTTTGTCAATAGCACTTTTTATTAAATGACCATCTTCACAAGTGAAGGTTATCTTACCCGTTGCTTTTTTCGAAAAATTAGCCGTATTGTTCAAGACGAGCATTGAGATGTTCTTACCGCTGGCTTTGATTTGATCAATGACCATGGTCCCCGTACTGAACTCTGCAGCCATACCCTGAACGGCCCAAAACATCGAGCGAAAAGGGTTCTGATTGAACCATTTATGACGAACGGTTACCATGGCTTTTTGCTGATCAATGTATCTTAAGCGCACCCCGCACCACCAAGCAGAAGGTAATTTAAAAAAAGTGAACGTATTGAATTTTGATACGGAAGTGCCCATGTTTATTATAATTTTCATTAAAAGTAATTAAAATAAATGAAGTCTTAATTGTTAATATTATGTTAAATATTAGTACTATGTGTTGCATAGTACCTTCTTTTAGATATATATTTGTATAAGAAATTAATAGGCCATGACAGACACCTTATCAAAACACGAGCGAAATCTATCCGCGATCATACACGCGTCGACCTTTAGTAAGTTCTTTATTCCGTTTGGTAATTTCATAATTCCGTTGGTTTTATGGACGGCCAATAAAAAAGAATATGAGTTTGTGGATTACAATGGAAAGCAAGCTTTGAACTTTCAGATCAGTATCCTTTTATATTCCATTATCCTAGGTGTGGTCAGCATTCCAATTTTCCTTGGGTTTATCCCTGAAATTTTTGAACACGGCCATTTTGGGCTGAACGGTCTGAATCGCTATAACAATTTTGATCTAGATTTTGATTTTGACGATCTTTCCTTTGGCTATTGGATTTTCCCCATAGGGATTGCCGGACTTTTACAAGGAGGACTCTTTATCATAAACGTAGTGTATACCATCTTAGCCGCCATTAGAACCAATGAGGGACAGACTTTTAGCTATCCCATCACTATAAAATTCATCAAATAAATAAACTAGTATGACCATGTATCACTTAAAAAGTAGCCGTTGTAATGGTATTTATCATACCAAGGGAGTTTAATCATCAATCAAGATCTGTACTGAACGGATTTCAAAACATCTTAATCACATGTTGCAAAATGAAAACGATCTGGGACAGAAAAAGCGAACAGTTAAATTAATAGAATCATGAAATTATGAATGTAGAAAACACAAAAGCACAAATGCGCAAGGGGGTTTTGGAATACTGCATACTATCCATTCTTAATGGAAAGGATAAATATGCTTCCGAAATTCTAAGCACCCTGAAAGACGCTAAGATGCTGGTCGTTGAGGGTACTATTTACCCGCTACTGACAAGGCTAAAGAATGCTGGCTTGCTCAATTATCGTTGGGAAGAGTCAACTTCCGGACCTCCAAGAAAATACTATACCTTGACCGAAACGGGAAAATTGTTCCTTAAGGAACTGGACACCACCTGGGACGAATTAAGAATGGCCACAAATGTGGTAACCAACAAAAAAAACAAATAATAATGAACAAGACAGTAAACATAAATCTCGCAAATAGGCTTTTTCATATGGATGAAGAAGCGTACAACAAAATGCGCCGATATTTGGAAGCTATTAAACGTTCATTCGCCAATACCCCAGGCAGTGATGAAATACAAGCCGATATCGAAGCCAGGATTGCCGAACTTTTCTACGAAAAATTGGAAAATGAACGTCAGGTAATCACGCTTAAAGAAGTGGATGCGATTATTGCGGTAATGGGACAGCCTGAAGATTATATGATCGACGAGGATATTTTTGAGGACGAGCCCATCTCCAAAGCCAAAGCCTCCACGACTACCGGTAGGGTTAAAAAACTGTATCGTGATATGGAACACAAATATATAGGCGGGGTCTGTTCCGGATTGGAACACTATCTAGGTTTTGATGCCCTTTGGATCCGTCTCATATTCATACTTTTAGCGGTAACCACCGGATTCGGTTTCATTGCCTACATTTTACTCTGGATTTTGGTACCCGAAGCAGTTACTACCTCCCAAAAATTGGATATGACGGGAAAGCCCGTGAATATCAGCAACATAGAACGTAAAGTGAAAGAAGGGTTTGACGACGTTGCTGATAGGGTTAAAAATGTGGACTATGAAAAAGTGGGCAATAAGGTCAAAAGCAGCAGCAAAACCTTTTTTGACACCATTGGGGACATTATTATGTTCCTCTTTAAAGTCTTCGGAAAATTCATAGGCATTATATTGATCTTAATCGGTGCTGCCACCTTAATAGGGCTGTTTGTTGGTCTTTTTACAGTCGGTATCTTGGATGTGATCCATATACCAGGAATTGATTTTTACAATATGGTAAACTCAACGAGTGCCCCTGTTTGGATTGTTTCCTTATTGGCTTTCTTTGTAGTGGGAATTCCGTTCTTTTTCGTACTCTACCTAGGCCTTAAGATTTTGGTGAACAACTTGAAATCCATTGGAAATATCGCTAAGTTCTCCTTATTAGGTCTTTGGTTGATCTCATTGATTACCTTGGTGGTCTTAGGTCTTCGCCAAGCTGCCGCCCACGCCTACTCCGACAGTATTACAGTAGAGCAGTCCATAAATTTCGAAGTACCGAATGATACCCTTCAAATCAGCATGCATGCTTCGGAATATTTCGAAAAAAGAAGAAATATGGCCATTGATGGGGTTATGGTAACTTCCACCGATGATGGTAAGGAAATTATGGTATCCGATGATGTTCACCTTTCACTCAAAAAATCGAAAGACAGTATTGTACATATCAAAATACGTAAGGATGCCAATGGTAGTTCGTTCACCGAAGCCAAAGAAATAGCCAGAAACATTGAATATGAATATGCCGTAGAGGGCAATGCCATTATCTTCGATGATTTCCTCACTACTTCAATGCAACATAAGTTCAGGGACCAAGAGGTATGGATCACACTCTATATTCCCGAAGGAAAAACGTTGAAATTTGAAAATGAAACAAATCGCTGTATTCCCATTAGCTTTAGTAACGACCAAGATATGGGCCGCTGCGATGTTCCTGATCATATGTGGACCATGGACACGGATGGCGAATTGAAATGCCAAGATTGCCCCGAGATCATCGAAGAAGACGGTAAGGATCATGTTATCATCAACGGGAATGGAATCGATATCGATATTAAGGACAATGGGGATTCATTCAAAATGAAAATCAATGAGGATGGTGTTAAGATTAAGGCCAATGATAGTAATGATGGGGAAGTCTTGGATATTGACTTGAACGACCAAGGGGATGGCCTTAAAATGAATATCGATGAGGATGGGGTAGTCATTAAAAACAAGGACAGTTAGGCCTCCCCTACAATTCGGTAACAAGAATCAACAACTCGGTCGATCCTAATGTAAGTAACACCAAATAAAAACGAAATTTATTCATCAATTAACAACAATCAAAACGCCCGCTTTGGGCAAACCTAAAAAAAACAATCATGACAACACTAGTACGGATTACAATCGCAATGATTTTGACCTTATTCCTGTCTTCCTGTGGATTTGACATCAACTTTGGGGACTTTGGGAGTGGAAAAAAAGGAAATGGCAATGTTACCTCTGAAACAAGGGAAATTACAGAGGAATTCACCATAGTATCGGCATCGGAAGGACTTGATGTCTATGTTACGGAAGGGGATGAATTCGAAATTACGGTTGAGGCCGATGAGAATATCATAGACCTTATCGCAACGGATATAAAAAATGATAGATTGCGCATACATGCCGAGCAGAATATAGGAAGGGCTACAAAAAAAATATTCGTCACCTTGCCCGATGTAACGGGCTTGGAAAGTTCAAGCGGGGCTTCCTTAAATACCGAAAACAAGATCACCTCAGATAAATTGGAAATCGATGCCAGTAGTGGTGCCAATGTAAACATAGAAATGGAAGCCAATGAGGTTGAAATCGATGCCAGTAGCGGTGCCAATCTCAACCTTTCCGGTGCTGTCCAAACCGTTTTTGTGGATGCCAGCTCGGGAGCGAACATCAATGCCAAGAAATTGATGTCCAAAGTATGCCGTGCCGATGCGAGTAGTGGTGGTAATGTATCCGTGAATGTATCAGATGACCTTACGGCAGATGCCAGCAGTGGCGGAAACATCTCCTATTCTGGTGAAGCCAAGGTCACAAAGAAGAAATCGGTTTCGGGAAGTGTGCACAAAAACTAAACGGTTATCCTCGGAATAACATGCTATTAAAACCACCGAAATTTCGGTGGTTTTCCCTTTTAATAAGCTTGGGTTTAGCTATATTAGTGCAAACAATCATGGCATGCAGTTACACTTAAAAAAATTTACCTTACCCTTAAACCATACCTTTAGCATTTCAAGGGAATCACATGATTTTCAAGACACTTTAATCGTAGGTCTGACTTTGAACGGACAAACGGGTTACGGGGAAGCCACCTCAAATCCCTACTATGGTATCACCACTGAAAGCATGATCCGGGAGATAGAAGCGATCAGGCATGACATTGAAACTTTTGATTTTAGTAGTCCTGATACATTTTATCGGTTTCTGGTTCAAAACAACCTGAGCAATTTTACGATCTGCGCCTTAGATTTGGCATCACACGACCTTTATGGCAAATTATTGGGTAAACCACTGTATGAAATTTGGGGAACCACGATAGACCACTACCCTATCACCAATTATACCATCGGGCTAGCTGATACGGCCACTATGGTCTCCAAAATGCAAGAAAGACCTTGGCCCATTTATAAGATAAAATTGGGTACCGCGAACGACCTTCAGATTATTCGGGAGCTACGGAAACACACCCGGGCCATTTTCCGTATTGATGCCAATTGTGCCTGGTCGGCCAAGGAAACGATTACCAACGCCCCTGAACTAAAGGATTTGGGAGTTGAATTCTTGGAACAACCGCTAAAAGCGGATGATTGGAGTGGTATGGAAAAGGTTGCCCATAATTGTGTTTTACCGGTTATCGCCGATGAAAGTTGTATTGTGGCGTCCGATGTTGAAAAATGTGCCCTGTTTTTTAATGGGATCAATATAAAACTTACCAAATGTGGTGGCTTGACTCCTGCACTTCAGATGATCAAGGAGGCGAAATCCCATGGACTGAAAGTAATGGTGGGTTGTATGACCGAATCTACCGTAGGCATTTCAGCAATAGCCCAGTTGGCTCCCCAGTTGGACTATGTTGATATGGATGGTGCCATGTTGTTGAAGCAAGATATTGCACAGGGTATTCTGATCCATGAAAACGGTGTGCTGGAATATCCAAAACTGGGCGGCAGTGGCATAACCCTATTATAATGGCCTATTATATCGATGGTTTTCCGGGGCGTGAAATTTTTGTGGAAGGCAAGAAGTATCTTTATTTTGGTGGAACTTCTTACCTCGGGCTCCAAACCGATGCCGAATTCAAGGACCATTTTATCAGAAACGTCA
Organism: Maribacter sp.; assembly: GCF_049667165.1. GTDB lineage: Bacteria > Bacteroidota > Bacteroidia > Flavobacteriales > Flavobacteriaceae > Maribacter_A. The sequence goes on along the minus strand of NZ_JBATHS010000047.1, from coordinate 59,943 downwards.
GAAAATACGGTACGAACTATGGGGCTTCACGAAAATCGAATGTGAGGCTCACCATTTATGAAAGGGCCGAATCGCTCTTGGCTCACATAGCAGGATGCCCGGCAGCACTCACCCTGTCTTCGGGTTATTTGGCGGGCCAATTCGTTGCCCAAAATTTCAATAGCCCTGAATACAAGCTTTTTTACGCACCGAATACCCATTCCGCTTTATATAATAAGTACAACAAACCCTTTTCCACATTTTCCGAATTGAACCAGGCCATACGGGATCATCTTAAACACGATGCCAAAATCATTCCGGTTGTTTTCATGGATTCCATTGACTTTATCGGAAATAATTATCCTGGGTTCAAGGGTCTAAAAAACCTGCCTCTGGATCGGATTATCTTGATTGTTGATGATTCACATGGTATTGGTATAATAGGGAACAATGGGGAAGGTGTTTACAAAACATTGCAGAAATCACATGTCAAGGAATTAATTGTTTGCTGTTCTTTGGGAAAGGGTTTCGGTATACAGGCGGGAGCTGTTTTGGGTTCACACAAGCGCATGGAACAGCTCGGTGGGACCGCGTTTTTTGGAGGTGCGAGTCCTGCAGCACCATCAGTCATGGCTACCTTTATCGATGCCCAACACATTTATGGCTCAAAGAGAGTGAAATTGGGCTACAATATGGATTACTTTGAAAAATCAGTAAAGCATATCGACTTTTTCAACCGTATCAGAGAACATCCTACCTATTCATTCAAATCTCCCCAATTGGCTGATTCTCTTGATAAGAATGGGTTTATCCTTACCAACTTCAATTACCCTGATGAAAGTTCTGAAGTGATGAGTCGTATCGTTTTGAGCAGCCATCATACTGAATCGGATATCGATGCTTTATCCGACTGCTTGGATTCATTCATTTAAAAGTTTGCTTGTTTTCACCCTATGTAATTATTATCTAAATAATTATTGATATTTAATATTATGTTTTTAACACATTTATTTGTAACTTTTATTGATTATTAATTACTTAAATAAACCACTATGAAAAGATTACTTGGCTCTGTCATCTTAACGGCAGTACTATTAACAATTGTAGCCTTTACCAGTTCTAAAACAGATACATACCACACTATAGAAGGCACTTGGGAGCTTCAAAGTTTTTACAACTTCGATGGCCAGGATATCGTGGACACCCTCTCAACCGATGTGGGTTATAGACAGATTAAAATGTTCTACAATGGCAAGATAATGTGGTCTCGTACTACGTCTGAAGACACAAAGGATGCCGATGGTAACGACGTTGTAGGGAAGTTTGGGTATGGAACCTATAAGTTAACAGATACAGAATTAATAGAAGTAATAGAATATGGGGATAAAGGTATGTTGACAGGCGAAGACTCTTTACGTACTTTTGTTTTCGAACTCTGGTTAGAGGATGACAAGTATAGTCAGATTAGGACTGATGGGGATGGAAATCGAATTTTTTCCGAAAATTATATACGAATTGATTGATTCTTATCGATCATAAAAAACCGTCCTGACGAAATTATCGCCAGGACGGTTTTTTTGTATATACTAATATCGGTTCAAGTTATGCAACCTCTTCGGGAGATTCAACCGTGGCCAAATACCTTTCGGCATCCAAAGCGGCCATACACCCTGTACCTGCAGCTGTAACGGCTTGCCTATATTCCTTATCCTGTGCATCACCACAGGCAAAAACCCCTGGTAAATTGGTTTTGGTAGACTTGCCTTTGGTGAGGATGTAACCGGTCTCATCCATATCTATTTGACCCTTGAAAATATCGGTATTCGGTTTATGGCCAATCGCAATAAAAAGCCCCGTTATGGCGATTTCCTCTTTTTCATTGGTTTGGTTATTCACCATTCTTAGCCCTTCAACGACCTGTTCCCCCAATACCTCATCAACTTGGGTATTGTACCTTACCTCCAGATTTGGAAGACTGTTCACCCGATGCTGCATGGCCTTTGAAGCCCTCATATAATCCTTTCGGATCAACATGGTCACTTTGTTACAGATATTGGCTAAATAGGAAGCCTCTTCCGCAGCCGTATCACCACCTCCTACGATGGCAACATCCTGTCCTTTATAGAAAAATCCGTCACATACGGCACAGGCGGAAACTCCCCCACCACGTAAACGTTGTTCACTGGGGATATTCAGATACTTGGCAGTTGCACCGGTTGAAATGATAACCGTGTGGGCTTCGATGATCTTATCGTTGTCTACTGTAACTTTATGGATTCCTCCCAATTCCTTACTCAATTCAACCGCCGTTACCATTCCTATACGAACATCGGTTCCAAATCGTTCAGCTTGCTGTTGCAATTGTATCATCATCGTCGGGCCATCAATGCCTTCGGGATATCCTGGAAAATTATCGACTTCGGTTGTCGTCGTCAATTGTCCCCCGGGCTCCATTCCTGTGTAGAGCACTGGCTTTAAGTCGGCTCGGGCAGCATATATTGCGGCCGTATACCCCGCTGGACCTGATCCAATAATCAGTGTTTTTACTTGTTCAACTTTCTTGGACATATTCAAATTCTTCTAAATTATTTAATACAACAAAAGTAGGTTTTTTGTAAAAAACCTTACAGCTAAAGTTATGAAAAGTTATTGAAGGGCCACACCCAAGAAAGGGATCCTGATATAGGCCGAAAATAAGACCTTTATGACATGCATCATAATGGGAATCGCCATGTTTTGTGTATTTTTAATATTGATCCTGAAGAATTTGGAAATGTATTGGATAATCGCCTTGATACTGTACATGCTTATTGCCATCGGAATGGTAATAAGTTTATTGGTCAATGGCATAAAGCCTGCTAAAACCTTGGCTTGGCTTTTAACGATTTTCACCATTCCCATAGGCGGTATTCTCTTATATTGGATGATTGGAAGAAATAGAAGAAAATATTCTTGGAGAGAAATACAGGAAGATGCCGCTATTTCCAAATACTTACATAAGGTGAGGCAAAATAGTAGTCAAGAAGACTATTCAGAAATCGCTACCAATAGGTTTACCAAATTGATCCATCTTATTGAAAAAAGTACTGGTTTTAAACCTACTGATAATAATGAAGTAACACTCTTAAAAAATGGGAAAGCCACCTTTGATGCTATTTTCGAAGCTCTTGAAGCTGCAGACAAATACATCTATCTCCTATATTACATTTTTGAGGAAGGCGAACTGGCCGAACGCTTGATTGAATTATTCGAAAAAAAAATAAAAAAAGGAGTCAAGGTAAAGATCATTTACGATGGGGTGGGCAGTTATTCCCTGAGCAAAAAATATATCGCAAGATTAAAATCCGTCGGAGCAGAGGTTTATCCGTTCCTGCCTTTTAAATTTGGACGTTTCTTAGCTTCAATAAACTATAGGAACCATAGAAAAATCATCATTGTAGATGGTAAAGTCGCCTTTACAGGGGGCATCAACATTTCGGATAAATATTTAAAGGGAGACCTTGTACTCGGCAAATGGCACGATATGCACCTGCAGTTGAAAGGCGCTTCAGTATTTGACCTGCAAATTGTTTTTACTATCGATTGGTTTTTGGTATCGGGTAACGAATCCGTATTTGATAATGAACTTCCCTCGTTGAAAAAAAAGGTAGGAAACCAAGTGGTACAAATCGTTTATGGTGGCCCTGATGACTACTTCTCCCCTATAGGACAGACCTATTTTGCCTTGATCAACAATGCCCAAAAATACATTTATATCACCAATCCCTATGTTATTCCCGGCACGGCTATTTTAAAGGCTTTGGAAGTTGCCGCCAATAGTGGTGTCGATGTCAGACTATTGGTCTCGGCCAAGGCGGATAGCGTTTTGGTAAAATGGAGTGTACGTTCTTATTTTGAATCTTTCTTAGTTGCGGGAGTCAAGATCTACCAATACCCAGATGGATTTTTGCATAGTAAGATCATTGTCTCAGATGATAGGGTTGCTTCTATTGGAACGGCCAATTTGGATATTCGGAGTTATGAGCAGAACTATGAAGTAAATGCCATGGTGTATGATTCCAGAACAGCACATATACTCAAGGAGGATTTTTTGACAGAAATTGAGCAAATCATTCCTTTGCACTATGACGCTTTTAAAAAGAGACCCTATTTGGACAAACTCAAGGAAGGTTTTGCCAAAATATTCAGTCCGCTTTTATAAAATGAGTGTTTCATATCCGAGCTCATTCTTGCAGTACTTCCCTTGCGCCCAACAATCCAGATTTTCGAATGTGATCCGTGCGATTTTGTGAAGCGCCTCTTCGGTAACATAGGCCTGATGCGGGGTCATCAAGACATTAGGGAATGTTAGCAGGGTCTTTAAATGACGGTCCTTTATACCGTGGGCAGAATGATCTTTGAAATACAATCCTTTTTCTTTTTCATACACATCGGCCGCGTAGTAAGCAATCTTATTCACCTCCAATGCCTTGATCAATGCCCTTGTATCTACAATGGCACCCCGGGCAGTATTCAAGAGGAATACATCGGGTTTCATCTGTTCAAACGCTTCTTTATCGATTAAATAATGGGTTTCTGCCGTCAAGGGTACGTGCAGGCTAATAATGTCTGCTTGCCTATATAGATGTTCCAAACCAACATAGAGTACGCCATACTTGGCTACCAATTTCTGATCGGGTAACAAGTCATGGGCCAGGATATTACATCCGAATCCATGCATTATCTTAACCATCACGGATCCTATACGTCCCGTACCTACGATACCGATGGTCTTACCCACCAAATCAAAGCCCATCAAATTTTTTTGTTCAAAGTTGAAGGAATGTACCTGACGATCGGCAACAGGTATTTTACGATTCAAGGCCATTAATAGGGCAACGGCATGTTCGGCTATGGCGTGGGGCGAATAATCCGGGGCATTGGCTACCTTGAGTCCAAATCGTTTGGCAGCCTTTATCTGAATATTATTGTACCCCGCAGCGCGTAATGAAATATATTTTACCCCCAGATCCCTTAACTTTTCAAGTGCGTTCAAGCATGCATCATCTCCAGAAGATATGCTTATCGCCTTATAACCCATCGCTTTTATCGCCGTGGTCGAATCAAGCTCATCTTTGATATAGGTAACCTTATGCCGTCCGTTATTCGCTTTTTGCAGGAAGGGTATCTCAAAATCCTTTGCACTAAAGACCAGTAACTTCATTTGTAGTTTTTTTTCTGAAAATCAGATCTTGATCTTCCATGGCCATAATGACCAACGCTATATAATCATCAATGGTTTTTTCAACATCGACGGGATCGGTAATATCGATGGCCCCTCGCCAAATCAGGTTCCTTTCCTTACCCGGGCAAATACAGTATAGCGAAGTTTCGGCATGATAGATCGTAAAATCATCATATTCCGTAGATTCAAAATAAATATTCTGACTACTTCGATAATCATCATTGAAACCTTGATTATACCGATCCAGATTGTTCATCAACCTTCTGTGGTTCTCAACATTCTCTATGTCGGTAATCTTTGTGAATAAAATGGCATCAAAATCCTTGTCAAGCAATTGCTGTTCAACATTGGCCAACTCTTGTTCCGAGCGTTCCGAAGCAGTAAATTCAACATCAAAGACATCCAAACTACGAACTGCCTCTACCCCTCGTTGTTCAAATTGCTTTCGCAATTTGGTTTCATATTGAGCACGGGCCTCTTCATTATGCGTCATACCAACGATCAATACCTTGTTGGCATCGAATAACACAATGTCAGGGTTCTTCCAATTTTCAACCAACTCGGCAGACGAACATGCCATTATCAGCAACGCTATAATTGCCAATACCCATAACTTTTTCATGATGCTTCTTATTTTAGATAAAGGCTTCAGTTAAGAAGTCTTTTTTGTTTTTCTTTTTTCATGACCTCTGAAATCATTTGAAATAGACTCCCTTTTAATATTCGATAGTTGGTCAAATACGTTTCAATCGCAAAAATCATATCCCTATGGGTTTCCGTATAGGCTTTCTCCATTTTGGGTTGATCGACATCATCAATCATTATCGATAATTGGTTCTCATGTACCTGGGCCTTTTTCAAGATTTTGTCGGCCTCAGCTTCGGCATTTGAAATTGAAGTGACCAACTTCCTACTTTTTTCCAGTAAGCCTAAACCTGTAATTTGAAGTGTGTAGGCCTTCACTAAATCGTTAAGAAACAACTGCTCGTCCTTAACAAACTTCAACGCTGAAATCCACTCCAAGGAGGTTTGATGCATTTCTTCTGGACTTTTCCACTCTAAATACCTGTAAATCTGCTTCTTTGTTTTCATTTTTTCTAGTATAATCAATAATTAAAACAATCATTTTGGATAGGTTCTTCACTATTTGAACCCACCTGACTTCTATTCCTAAGGTATCCTATTTATAGCATTCCATAAATGATATAGATCAGTCACTATTAGTGGGTATGTCTGATTTAAGGAATATAAATACCTTCCAAATACTACGTAAATTGTACCTGATTTAAGGCAAATTTGATTAAGTATCCTTATTTTTGGACTTGGATGTTGCGCATTTTAATCGATACCATGGGTCATTTTTAATGACTTAGGCGACCTGTGCGCTATAACCTTTAATGAAACCAAGAGTTAACGTAACCCAGAATGGCCAATAAAACCTTGAACACTGTCGTAGTCGAAGATTCTGAAACCCAAAGGGCCATTATCAAAAAATTGGCCGAGCAACATCCCCATCTTAATGTCTTGGGGGATTATGCAAATGGTATTCTGGCGTTGAATGCCATTCGCAAGGACAAGGTCGATTTAATCTTATTGGATATTGAAATGCCCGTAGTCAATGGTTTTGACTTGTTGGATGCTTTGGAAGAACCCCCGCAGATTATACTTATATCGGATAGAAGCGATTATGCCATGAAGGCGTTTGATTATAACAACATCACCGATTACCTGCAAAAGCCAATCAATAAAGCCCGGTTTACCATGGCCATTGATCGCGCAATCAGAAAGCAAGTCCAAATATTGCAAAACTTGGATAGTAAAGAATGTGTTTATGTGAATGTAGACCTTCAAAAGAAAAAGATATACCTACATTCAATTCTATGGATTGAGGCTATGGGCGATTACATCAAAATAGTAACCCTCAACGGGCATTTTATCGTGCTATCGACTATGAAAGCCTTTTTAAATCAGCTCCCTGGAAACAGGTTCATCAGAATCCATAAATCCTATATTGTAAATGTGGACAAAATAGATAATTGGAGCAGTACGAAAGTTGAGGTGGCAGACACGAAGTTGCCTATGAGCAGATCACATAAGGACGAATTGGAAAAAATATTGTTACCCTTATAAATCTTATAGCCTTTTTCGATCAAGAACTGGGTTTTCTTTTTTTTAAAATACCTCCGGCATATTCAAAGATTTCAGATTTCAGGTTTTTGAAATCTTCCATAAAACTTACGGTTTCCGCTTTGAGCGTCTCGTGTTTTTGTTTATAGAAACTATCACAGTATGCATCTGCACACTCGATCATTCCCCCGATCTTTTTTTCATGCTCAATGATTTTTCCACAAACCACCTCCCTATTCACCTTAGTTTTTTTTATCCGAGCCTGATAATCCTGTAAACGTTCAAACAAATTTGGCGTATTGGGTTCGAAGACATAGGAATTAAGTAAGTGCTCGATAAAGGTAAGTTCGTCATGTACGAGTTGCAAGTGCGATTTCCACAGCTTATATTCCCTGTACATAGCGCTCATTTTTACGGATTGAACCGCTTTTGAAAACTCCTTTTGAGCAGTCATGGCTATTGAATTTTTATAAAATTATCAATAATACGATCAAACAACTATGATGAAGATCAGTGGGCGCAATGATGAAGGTCATTGGAAGCCTAGACCATAAGTTCAATGGTCTCATATAAATTGGGGATATGCACGTTCCAATTGAATTCGTAGTTCAATTTAGTTCTAAATGCATCTAGGGACGTCGGTTCCCCATGGACCAAAAACACCCTTTCCGGGGTATTTTTCAATTCCTTCAACCAATGCAATAATCCCGTTTGGTCTGCATGGGCCGACAGGCTCTCCAAATGCATAACTTCTGCTTTTATAGGGTAGTACTTCCCAAATAGCTTTAACTCGAAAGCCCCTTCCAAAAGTTGTTTTCCCCTTGTTCCTTCGGCTTGGTAACCCACGAGTAATACAATCGTACTTTCGACATCGATAAATTGTTGCAAATAGGTGAGCACCCGTCCCCCGGTGACCATACCACTTCCGGCAATCACGATTTTTGGTCGGGGATCATCGATGGTTTCCCAAGTCTCCTTGTACGAACTAATAATGGTCATATGCCCACACATGGCATGGTATTCCTTCAAGGAAAGTTCATGCCAGTCGGGAAATTGTTCAAAGACCGATAAGACGTTATTTCCCATAGGACTATCTATAAAAATGGGAATATTGGGGATCTTGTTCTTTTTATATAGCATCCATAATCGATACATCAACGATTGCAATCGTTCTACGGCAAAGGAAGGAATAATCAATGTTCCCCTTTGATCGATGATTTTTTTGACCAAATGTGCCAATATGCCCTCAACATCTTCCTTGGGATGGTTTTTATTGCCATAAGTGCTCTCAACAAACAGATAATCTGCCCATTCAGGTCGTTCGGGAGGTGCCAACAGAACATCTTTCATTCGTCCTATATCACCCGAAAAAACAAAGCGCTTCCTGAAAATATCCAATTCGATGAACGTTGCCCCGATGATATGTCCATTGTATTGTGTTCTGAATTTTATATTCGGGGAGAGTGTCACCCACTCCTTATTTTCAATGGAAGAGAATAAGGCTATGGTCCGTTCGGCCTCTTCAAGGGTGTAGAATGGAAGTGCGGGTCTGTGTTTGGAGTACCCTTCGCTGTTCGCTTTTTCGGCTTCTTCTTCATGGATCTTGGCACTATCCTTCAGAATGATCGAGGTAATGGCCAACGTTGGGGAAGTTCCTAATATTTTCCCTTTGAATCCTTCCTTTACCAATCTGGGCAAGTACCCCGTATGATCCAAATGACCGTGAGTAAGTAAAACATAATCCAATTTTCGGGCATCGATGGGCAAAGGTTCCCAATTTCTTTCCCTGAGCGCTTTTATACCTTGGAACATTCCACAATCGACCATAAGATCCAGTTCTGGTGTCCCCAAATGGAACTTAGACCCGGTAACCGTTCCTGAAGCCCCTAAAAATGTAACTTTTACCGTATTCATTTGTTTAACAATTACATAATTGTCGAAGTTCTTTCATGATTTTTTCCTTTCTCGGTGGTACAATCTCCAAATGGTCAAGAAAAAAATGATCGTTCAACAATTGACGACATAAAACAATGTCCCTGCTCAATAAAAATTGCTTCTCACGTTGACTCAAGAGTGTTGAAACGGTTATTGGGTACAAGCCCAGTCTGTCGATTCGGTCTTTTAGCCCATCTCCTAGGGGAACATCCCAACTCAGCAAATAAAGATCCACGCATCTCCCATAGGAAATCGCGTCTTCGGTAAAACGGGTGTTTGTAACGACCCACCCTTTATCCAAAGCAAGTTCTTCCGTCTTTTTATCATCCCAGTGTTTTTTGATATCCTCATATCTCGAACGGATATAGAGCGGTATTTTCACATTACAATTACGTCCTTCCTCACTATGGAACTTACATTCAATAACTGCTACAAGTCCATTTTTCTTGGCAAATACATCTACCTCATGGGTAACGCAATGGCCTTGAAGTATCTTGCCCACTTCAGTGGTATAACCTGAATATTGTAAAATGGAGGCGATGAATTTCTCAAAGGGAAAACCGGTAGGTCCTAGTTCATAAATTGCCTTTTTCAACTTGTATTTAGACGCGAAAACCGCTTTTTTCTTTTTTAGCAAAGCAAAGGCCCGGTTATATATTTCCCGGGTTGATATGCCTTGATAGAGCTCGTCCCGAACCTGATCTACGATTTGGTCAACAACCTTCTCGTCCGCGCCACTGCGTTGTAACGACTTTCTCAATTTAGTCAAGGAAAACCTAACCCTTTCCCCAGAGGATTTAATGATTTCTATTGATTTTGGTTCTTTCATGCCATTGGATTTTAAGCTGCTTATTCGATTCATAAATCCATTCTACCCGATGATCGCTCGGAACAGTCCTTGATTGATGAAGTACTACTTTACCTGCACCTCGATTTCAGGTATTTTAAGCAATTGCAAGGTGGTCGATGCCAAATTGACCTTCCCTTTCGTTTTGGATACTGCATAAGCTATAGCTTCAAATAATCGATGCTTCGTACTCCTTCTTAATTTGTAATCGGTAATGTACCTGAGGTTCAGCACAATCCAGTTGTCGGTTAAACTGACAGCGAGGGTTGGGTCAATTTTCGCATCTTCTATATAATACCGTTCGACCATTTTAGCCCAGTTCGCTTTTGACTTGTTCGTATAATCCGCCAATATTTCAGAAGCCCGATCCATAATTATTTTCTTTGCCAATTCAAGATCGGAAGTATAAGTGATTAGAATATTAAGCTCGTCCCATACAAAAGGAAAGTCCATCGAATAATTTTTTATGGGACCTTTGAATACAAAGGCATTACTGATCTTTACGATACGTCCCGAGTAATTATCACTGTTGACCCATTCCCCCATTTCCATGATCGTCGTATAAATACTGCCAATATCGATCACATCACCCTTGATATTGTTTATCTCAATGCGATCACCTGGCTTATAGACCCTAACAAAAAATATATAGAAGGAACCAGCGATACTCAAAATCAATTCTTGGAGGGTAAATGTCAGTCCTGCAGTAAAAAGTCCGATAATAATGGTATAGTCCTTGACATTTTCAAAAGTGAAGGTCACCAATAACAAGATGGCGATTAGGATATACCCGACTATTTCGATACCCTTTTGGGCCTTATATCTAAAATCTGCATTTTCTATCCGCTTTTTGGTCAATTTTCTTAAAAACCCGATAACCAATACTATAACAACCAGCCAAATCAACACCCGCAGTCCCTTGAGGACCAAAGGGTCTTTTAAAAAATCGTTTAAAGTTTGCATCTTTTATATTTTTTGGAATCAATTCCCAAAAAAATCCCTGACCAATTTCTTTACTTGGTTGTCGGTCATGCTATCGGCCTTTTTAACGATGGTGACCTTGGCAGCCACAAGCGGATAGTGCTCATCCAATTCTTTCTTGAACATGGTAGCCGTTTCAGCCGGTCCGAACAGTGCCAGCTTATCAGCTGCTCCAATGGCGATAACCAAGTTCTTGAAATACGCTTTATATTGGTGTTTTTTACGCTCTAGGAACTTACTGTCCTGTACAACATCCTGGGGACCCCATTTGGCCGACTTGGTTCCCGATCCACCCGATGGCCTATAGTTTTCGATTTCTGAAACCAAGGTATCAAACGTTTCGGAATCCTTAGTGAGCGTTACAATATGTGCTTTTTCCTTATCAAGCCAAACTCCAATGTTTTTCATAAGTTCAATCATTTAAAAATTAAATACGGCACACCTATAGGGGCCTTCAGGTTTTTTGAGGAATCACCATAAACGGAATATCAATATCGAAAGCCAACTTTTTTATGACAGGTTCATGTAATAGACGCTCCAAAAAACTCTGTTCATAATTCACCATAACGAGCATTCCGATACCAAGCTCATCCAAAAAAGCTTGGATTGCCTTTGTTTTACTAGTGAAATTTGGCATCCAGTGCATTGTACTGGCAATGGGATTTAAATAGGTCCTCAAGGTTTTTAGATTACTCTCTTGTACCTTTGACAAACTTTTTTCTACGTTGATGTGCACTACACGTATGGCTGAACCACACTGGGTTGCCATTGCTTTTAAGGGTGCGATTATTTCAGCATCATAAGACCTCTTATAATCCGTGGCGAAAGCCATTTCATAAGGCACCTTAAAATCGGCATTCATAGGAACCGCCAAAATGGGGCATTTTTTTATGGACGCCATGATTTTTGTGGTCGTACTCCCTAAATATATTCCCAAACCACTTGATTTACCCTTGTTGCCCATGACTACTAAATCGATCTTATACTCATCAATCATATTTGACATCGCTTCGGTCAAATCCATTTTAACCGGAAGCAACGTATACCTATGATCAGGACACTTATGGTCTAGATTGATCCTATGGAAGGTCCGTTTAAGTTCCTCGCAGGATTCGTCCTTAAGTTGTTCGAGTAATCCTTTATGATGACCATTATGGTGGCCATTGTTACTATTCCTACTTAGCAATGGGGTACGTTCACTATAGGCATTCAACAGGTAAAAATTACAGGTCGTGGCCTTAAAGAGCCGGGACGCATAAAACAAAGCGTTGTAGGCATCATTCGAAAAATCTGTGGGCACTAGAATATTTTGCATATTCAATTGTTTTGATGTGGTGGGATTACCATAAATGGAATGGTTTCATGGAAACTCAATTTCTTGATCACGGGTTCAATGAACAATCGTTCCAAGAAATTATGACGATTTTGAATCATGACCAATAGGTCTGTACTCTTTGTTTGTTGAAAAGTATTAATCGCGGAAATCAATTCCTGGTTGGGTACCTCATGAAAAAGATGTTCGGTCTTGGCAAAAATTCCTTCCAATTTTGCTTTATTTTTCACCTGGGAAGGGGTTAAATCGTATCCTGATGATACATGCAATATGTCGATTTCCGTATTATGGTATTCACTTAGATCCAACAGCTCCTGCAATTGCTCTTTTTGATAATCGATCTCAAAATCGGTCGGAAACAATAATTTCTTGGGGGGAGTATAGGCAACGCCCGTAGGGATGGCCAAAACCGGACAACAGCCTTTTTCAATAACATGCACCGTATTGGTTCCTATAAAAATCTCCTTGGCCCCTGTTGCTCCTTGGGTACCCATTATGATTAAATTGGCACCCTCCTTTTGCGATGTATCGACGATTTCGTCCACAAGGATATTAAAGGCCGAATGCACCAGAAAAGTGTGTTTTTCATTTTTGAATTTCCCCAATAGTTTATTTTTCAAATCCTTTAATTGTGTCAAGGAATTCTCTTGGTAGATATCACCAAGACCAATCTGTCCTGGACTGTGCAAAACATATTCGGCCTGATAAATGGCAGGTGTATAGGTATGCACGAGGTAAAACGTACATTCTACCTCCTTGAACAGGTTAATGGCATAACATATGGCGTTATAGGCATTTTGTGAAAAATCGGTGGGTAAGATTATACGTTTCATATTTATGATTCTTTGATTATCTAAATAAATTCTGTAAGACCAAAAAAGGAATCTTAATATGTAGGCCTATCTTATCCAAAGTCGATTGCGACAACATATCCTCAAGGAAGGAATGTCTTGAATTCACAAAAACCAACATATCGATGTCATTATGTAAAATGTATTTGGTGATCGCAATGGTCTTATCCTTTTCCCCAGTGGTCTCGAATATCAATTTGGCCTTGGGAAGACATTCCCTAAGAAATTGCTGGTTGTCTTCTTGCCTTAGGGTGAGTTTCTTTATGGGATCGATATACAGCATATGAATTGTAGACCTAAACGAACCTGACATTTCGCACAGCAATTTCAACTCACGTCTTTTATATGGGGCCAAATAATTCGTCGGAAAAAGCACCTCTTTGGGGGCGTGGTAGGAATACCCTTCAGGAATGGCCAACACCGGACAACTGATATATTTCAAGACTTGCAAGGTATTGCTTCCGAAGGTTAGACTTCGATCATTGGTCTCCCCCCTGGTGGCCATGACAACCACATCCATATTTTCTTGGTTGACCAGATCATTTACCTCATCGATCAGGGATCCAAAGGCCGCAACCGTCTTATAACTATGTTGCGGATTGGGATAGAGGTGTTTTATCTCAGTTAAAATACCCTTGAGTCGTGTAACTGATTTACGGAATGTTTCTTCCTTTAACTCGTCCAAAAGGCTTCTTTTGGTCAATTTATCCTGTTGGTAAACTTCATCAGCATAGGCATGCATGATGAAAATCTCACTTTTTTCATACTTGAATACATGACAGGCATATTTTAAGGCATTAAAAGCATTTTCGGAAAAATCAGTTGGAACCAAAATCTTTCTCATGGTGTTGGCTTTACGTGTTTAGCCAAAGTTACCTTTCCTAAAAATCAAAAACCATGATTTTGGTCAGTTCTGAAGTCTTGGTATTTTATTAATTTGCATCTGCAAATGAGTTATGATGAAAAGTAGTTTCAATAACATTATCAATTCAGATACTCCTGTTCTGGTTGATTTTTTCGCGGATTGGTGTGGCCCTTGCAAAATGCTGGCACCCATTCTCAAGGAGGTAAAGAGCGATATGGGCGATGCGATTAAGATCGTAAAGATAGACGTGGACAAAAATCCCTCCATAGCCTCAAAATATCAGGTTCGGGGCGTACCTACGATGCTCTTGTTCAAAAATGGGAAACAGGTATGGCGGCAGTCAGGGGTACTTCAAAAAAGGGATATCATCCAAATAATCCAATCCCATAATTGAACACAAAGACGTTACTCGTGTAGAACCAAAAAGGGAATATCGGTATGGTAACTTATCTGTTCTACCTTGGGTCTAAAAAGTATTCGTTGAAAGAAATTTAGGTTCTTGGCCACCATGGTGATGACATCTATGTTCCTTGATTCTGTGAAACATTGTACCGCCGTTTCAAGATCGGTTCCTGTAAGCGAATGGAAGCTATGATCGATATCGCGCAAATAATCCTCCAAAAATTCCTTGTTCTCCAACTGTTCGTCACTTAACCTTTCCCCTTTTTTAGATATATGAAGCACACGTAAACTTGATTTATACAAGTTGACCATGGCAAACAGCGTATCAAGGACTTTCAAATCATAACTCAGATGGTAATCGGTAGGAAAAGCTATTTCCTTTGGTATTTTAAAGACTGCATTCTCTGGTACGGCCAGTAACGGACATTTGACTTTTGTAAGTACATCCCCTGTATTGCTACCCATGGTGACTTCCTTTAAGCCTGAGGCCCCCTTGGTTCCCATGATGATCAAATCTATTTTTCTAAGCTCTACTTGGCGTTTTATCGATTCCACAAAGAAATTATGGGAAGTGAAGGTCTCGAATGTATGTTTGGTTTTCGAAGCTATTTTATCGACTTGCATTAGCAGTTGATCGAAGCTGACCTTACTACTGCTTAAGACGCTTGTCTCCGCCATTCTAGAGGATACCTTTACAGAGGTACCTGCCGCCGAATAGGCCGGTATTGGGTTTATATGATGTAGATGGAAGGTACATTCGATATCCTTATAGAGTTGTATTCCATATTTAAGGGCATTCCATGAATTTTGTGAAAAATCGGTAGGGACTAAAATATGCATCATCTTTTTGTCTATTTATTTAAGGTACAAAATTAAGATGTTGGCACAAGGTTGTACATGATTTTGATCATGTGTTTGTAATTTAGGTGATGTTCAGTAGGTACGACTTAAGGCATCGTGATCTAAGATTCTTATTTTATGGTCTTCCATGGCAATAAGGCCCTCTTTTTTGAAGCTCGAAAGGGTACGGATCAAAGTTTCAGTGGCCATACCGGCAACATTGGCCAAGTCACTCCTTAAAATATGTATATTCCCAAGTTCGTCCTGTTCCAGTTTATCGGCGAACTTTAATAAGGTACTCGCGGTTTTCTTGCGCACAGATCCATACGCCATTTCCAATAATTGTGTTCTTGCCTCGGTGAGGTTTTCGGCCAAGACATGCATCAGTTCAATGGCGAGTTCATTGTTTTTCTCCAATACCGTCCTTAATTTATCCTTGCTTACCCCAACAAGTTTCGTGTCTTCCATGGCCGTGGCATATTCTTCATATATTTCGTTGGCTGTTAATGAAGAAAATCCGAAGAATTCATCCACATTGTAAATGGCAGTGATCAATTCCTTACCATTTTCATCCAATTTATGGGTCTTTACGATACCCTTTGTAATCAGATAGACCATGTGAACATTGCTTCCTTCACGATAGATTTCATCTCCCTGCGAAAACTCAAAGTCCTGCCCATTATCATCCAAATAATTTTTGAATTCATGAATGCTACGTATTCCATCATCTATTTGTTTCTCCTTCATTGGATCTGAAGCTGTGATTTCCTTTAATATGGCGGCCCTAGCTAATCTGCTTTCTATGGCACTGATAAGCTCGGCTTCCTCAAAAGGTTTGGTCAAATAATCATCAGCACCTAGGTTCATCCCTTTACGGATATCCTTTCGCTCAGTTTTGGCCGACAAGAATATAAAAGGGATATGCTTGGTTGTAGGATCTTCTCCTAATCGCTGTAAGACATCATAACCATCAAGTTCGGGCATCATAATATCACAGATGATCACATCGGGCAAGACCATTTTGGCCATCTGCACTCCTTTACTACCATTCGAAGCCGTCACGACCGTATAATCTGAAAGCCCTAAAAGCTCAGCGGTGTTCTCCCTTAGAATGGTATCATCTTCTATCAATAAAACTTTACTCATTCGTATCTAATTTAATTCTAAATGTATGCCTTCCCCTTTGGGCAACTCGACTGTGAAAGTGGTTCCCATATGCTCTTTACTCTTAAAATAAATCTTTCCTTCGAGGTTTTCAATATGCTCCTTGATAATATTAAGACCAATCCCCGTTCCTTGGTTCAATAAGGCATTTTCTGCCCTGAAATAGCGTTCAAAAATATGTTTTTGGTCCTTTTCTGGGATTCCGATGCCATAATCCTTTATTTTCAAAATAATCATATCCCCTACAATTTCAAATGAAATATCGATCTCAGAATCCTCAGGGGCATACTTTATGGAATTGTATATCAAATTTGTCAATATCAGGGTAAAAATCTTCTCATCCTGATATAGGACGACCTCATCGATATTGTGAGGATAATTGATCTTCTGCCCGTTTTTCAATAGCATGTTGGCATTATAAACGACTTCATTCACCACTTTGCTTAATGAAAACTTGGTGTAATTATAGATTTCTTTCCCTTTTTCAAGCCTTTCAATGGAAAGAAAATCGGTAAGGATACCATTAAGGTGCCTAACCTCCCCAATAATCGTAGTCAAATGCTTATCCCGTCTTTCTTGATCATCGGTATCCTTATATTTGCCCACCAGTGTCGCAGAAGTCAGGATACCACTGAGTGGCGTTTTGAATTCATGGGATACCAAAGACAAGAATTTTGTTCTCAATTCACTTAGTTCGCGCTCTCGCTGCAGCGCTATCTTCATTTTAGTTTCTGCCTCTTCCCTTTTTTTTATCTCTTTTTTTAGCATGGCCACTGTTTCCCTAAGCTCCAGGGTCCGGGTCTTTATCTTTTTTTCGAGATGATCGTTCAGGTCTTTGATCTGAGAATCGCGTTTACTGATTTCAGTCTTATCGAATATAAGGGTGAACACATAATCGATGCCTTCATAAGAAAAGGGATAGAGCCCTATTTGCACGGGGAACTTCTCTTGGTTCTTGCGCAGGCCAAACAATAAGCGATCGACCATCATTTTACCAGAAGATTTATGGGTGTCGAAAAAAGTTTCGACATGGCGGTCATGGTCCTTGTTGTGCGGATATGGCACCAAAACAGCAACAGATTGCCCAATGAGTTCATCCCTTTCATATCCGAACATTATATTGGCGTTGTTGTTGGTGGCCACGATGATTTGCGCTCTATCAACCACCAATATCCCTTCAGATACCGCTTCGGACAGCAGATTGAAAATATAATTGTTCTTCGCGAAAACCCTCATAGTATATAGAATTGCGTCAAATTACCATATGATTTGAGGCCTAATTCAAGCTGATTTGTTTTTAAAAGTAAGTTAATTCATTAGGATATGTAGCGTTATGATATAAATCATATTTTAAAAATATAAATCAAGGTAATTTTAGTGAAAATCACCATATCATGGAAAAAGTGAATTCCGTTTTGGATAAATCGACGTCTAGGGAGACTTGGGAACTATATAATCAGGAATGTGAGAAATTGAAATCCGATCTGGCGTGCCATAGTAACGAACTACACTTTTTACAAGAACTTTTAGATCGTTATTTTGAGGAGATCGTGCATAATGAAAATCTGGATGAGGTACGCGAGAGCCTTATGCGTTTTCAAGATCTTTGCTATAATTGTGGACGTCTTAAAAAAAGACTCAAGGACCATCAGGACCATTTAATAGATATTATCAAAGGTTCGACAAACTATGACCCGGATATGCTGTTTCAGGAACAATCTTGGATCGTAAAATGCAAATCATCGCTGATGAAGGATTTCAAAACGGTCAAAAAGGAAATCCTGAATATAGCCAATAATGTCATCCAGATCAATAAGGATAATAATGACATTGTCTTTCTGCACTAATTCTTTAACTTTCGGGAACACCAAATTTGGAACGCTATAAAGTGAAAGTGGAAGATGGACTATATCGATTATTATAAGGTACTGGATATTACAAAAAACGCTTCCCAAGCCGAGGTAAAAAAAGCGTATCGCAAGCTCGCCAGGAAGTTTCACCCCGATGTAAACCCCAATGATCCAGAGGCTGAACGAAAGTTCAAACAAATCAACGAGGCCCATGAAGTGTTGGGCAATCCTGAAAACAGGAAAAAATATGATGCGTATGGTAAGGACTGGCAACATGCCGATGAAATAGAAAAGGCAAAAAAAGCACAACAACAGCAAGGTTACCGTAGCCAGTCTACAGGAGGGTTCGGGGAACACGATTTTTCCGATTTTTTTGAATCGATGTTCGGGGGCAGGCCTTCGGGTGGATTCACTGGTGGTCGACAAGTAAAATATCGGGGTCAGGACTTCAACGCGGAACTCCAATTACAGTTGAAGGATGTCTATACGACCCACAAACGCACCTTAACGATCAATGGCAAAAACATACGAATCACCATTCCGGCTGGAATTGAAAACGGACAAACCATAAAAATAAAGGGACATGGGGGTCCTGGACGCAATGGTGGCCCTAAAGGAGATCTTCTGATCACCTTCGCCATAGACAACAACACCCCTTTTAAACGCGACGGCAATAATCTACACCGCACCGTGGAATTGGATCTATACACCGCTATTTTGGGAGGTGAGATCACGGTTGAAACTTTCGATGGTAAAGTGAAGCTAAAGGTAAAACCAGAGACCCAGAACGGGACAAGGATAAAATTGAAATCGAAAGGTTTCCCCGTCTATAAAAAAGAAGGGCATTTTGGAGATCTCTTCTTAACCTTCAACATTAAAATGCCGACAGGCTTATCGACCAAAGAAAAGGAACTCTTCGAGGAATTGGCACATTTAAATAAGAGGAAGTGATGGCGCAAATTAAATATATAGCAGTCAAGGATTTTTGTTTCAGTCATGGGATCAATACCCGGTTTATCATCGAATTACAAGAATATGGTTTGATAGAGGTTATTACAAAGGAAGACGTTGAGTACATCCAATATGATGAACTCCCGAATGTTGAAAAAATAGTACGCCTACATGCCGATCTAAACATCAATCTTGAAGGTATCGCCGTTATTCATGAATTGTTGGATAGAATACATCGAATGCATGAAGAAAATATTAGCCTTAAGAATAAATTGCGTTTTTATGAATGATCATTGTTCTAAAACACACCTATAGCTCCGAATAATCAGTGTTAAATACCTTTCATATGGTGCAAAGAGCACTACGCTATATCTTGGTACTATTTTTCTTGTCCTGTGGTAAGGATGTAGAAAAAATCACGCCGAAAAAAACAACCTTGGTTACGTCTGTATATGCCTCGGCCATAGTACAGCCAGATAGTCTGTACGCCGTATATGCATCGGTAGCCGGAATATTGGATGAGCTTTATGTGAACGAAGGTGATACTGTGGTTAAGGGCAGTGCGCTATTTCATATTTTCAATAAATCCCCTGAATTGACAAGGCAAAACGCGAAAATCAACCTTCAAGAGGCCCGTGAAGCCTATAAAGGTAGTGCCGCTGTTTTGGAGGGAATGCGAAAGGAGATCGAAACCGCCAGATTGAAATTACAAAACGATTCCGTGAATTTTAAGCGACAGGAACGCTTATGGCAACAGGAAATCGGTTCGAAAGCCGAATTCGATAACAAAAAATTGAATTACGAACTTTCCCTGAACAATTTGAACGTTCTTGAAAATAATTACGACCGCACCAAGGATGAGCTTAGGAACAAGGTAGCTATGGCCGGGAATACCTATGAAGCGGCCATAGTAACTAGCAATGAATTCACCATCACAAGTAAAATCAATGGCCGGGTATATGCCATCTACAAAAATATAGGGGAAATAGTAACCACCGTTGAACCCCTAGCGAGTTTGGGTAGTTCCGATAATTTCCTAATTGAATTGTTGGTCGACGAAGTCGACATCGTTACATTGAAAGTCAACCAAAAGGTCATCATAAATCTGGATGCCTATCCCGGGGAAGTCTTTGAAGCACATGTTCATAAGATATACCCGAAAAAAGATGAACGTTCCCAGACGTTTAAGATCGAGGCTGTTTTCGATAGGGCGCCCGAAGTGTTATTCCCCGGTTTGGCCGGGGAGGCCAATATTATTGTTTCTGAGAAGGAAAACACCTTGACCATACCCTTGGAATATTTGATGGACAACCATATGGTGAAAACAAATGACGGAGCGGTAAGCGTTGAGGTCGGCGCCAAAAACCTAACGGAAGTCGAAATACTCTCGGGCATAGATGAGCATACTGAAATCCTTAAACCTGAACAATGATCAATTGGAAGGTCATATTGAGTATTTCGAAAACACACTTGCTATCCCGCATCAAACAAACAAGTATAGCCGCGTTGGGGGTCACCTTTGGTATCGGAACCTTTATAATCCTGGTAAGCTTCATGACGGGTTTGAACGGCCTTTTAGACGGACTCATTTTAAACCGTACCCCACACGTACATATTTATAACGAGATCAAACCTTCAGTGCGTCAGCCCTTAGATCTATACGATAAGTTTGAGGATAGTTTTAAGCTTGTTCATTCCATAAAGCCAAAATTAACCCAGACCAAAATACACAATGCGCTTCCTTTGATCGATCAACTGAAAAAGAATCCGGATGTAAAAGGCGTGATTCCCCAATTGAAATCCCAGATCTTCTATATCTCCGGTTCCATTGAATTAGGAGGTAATCTAGTGGGGATTGATGTCTTAGAGGAAGTACGCCTTTTCAATTTTGGGGATTATGTGATCAAGGGTAGCCCTGAGGCCCTGAACAATTATGAAAACGGAATCCTGATCGGTTCGGGCGTTGCTGAAAAAATGTCACTTGATATTGGAAATACGGTACAGATCAGTACCGTACGTGGCGATTTGTTTCCTTTGAAAATCGTGGGCATCTACCAAAGTGGTCTTGCCGATATCGATAATATCCAAAGTTTTGCGACTTTAAAAACGGTGCAAAAGATACTTGGGGAACCAAAGAACTATTTTACGGATATCAATGTTAAATTATTTGATATCGATAAAGCTGTTCCCATGGCACGGAATATCGAAAATCAGTTCAACCTTACTGCGGTCGATATCAAATCGGCCAATGCGCAGTTCGAAACGGGCACTTCTATAAGAAACCTTATTACCTATGCCGTATCGATCACCTTATTGATCGTTGCCGGTTTTGGTATTTATAATATACTAAATATGCTTATTTATGAGAAGATGAATGACATAGCCATTTTAAAAGCCACAGGTTTTTCAGGCCGCGATGTGCAGTTGATTTTTATGAGTCAGGCTATTCTTATAGGGCTTATTGGTGGTATTTTAGGATTGGTGGTCGGCTATTCCATATCCTCGGTGATTGATAATTTGCCCTTTGAGACAGAGGCACTTCCTACCATTAAAACGTATCCGGTAAACTATAATATCTGGTATTACGTCATAGGAATCTCGTTTGCGATGATCTCAACATTCCTGGCCGGTTATTTCCCCTCCAAAAAAGCAAGGAAAATAGACCCCGTTGAAATAATCAGAGGACAATAACCATGGGGAACAATATTATCTTAGAGGCAAGGAACATCAATAAATATTTTCGGGAACCTGTGCTTTTTCATGTGCTAAAGAATATTAATTTTAGTATAAAACATGGGGAATTCGTCTCCATTATGGGCAAGTCGGGCTGTGGAAAATCCACATTGCTATATATCTTATCGACCATGGACACCGATTACGAGGGCGATCTATTTTTGAACGGGGAACTGGTTTCCGGAAAATCCCATGAGGAATTGGCCAAAATCAGGAATCGCAATATTGGATTCGTTTTTCAATTTCATTATCTACTTTCAGAATTCACGGTGCTTGAAAATGTGATGCTCCCTGCAAAAAAACTGGGGGTGAAATCCTTTGAGGAAATTGAACACGACGCCATGGAAAAGTTAAAGCTTCTCGATATACAGGAACAAGCCAAAAAATTGGCGTCACGTATTTCTGGCGGACAAAAACAACGTGTGGCCATAGCAAGGGCCCTTATCAATGACCCGGCCATCATCATGGGCGATGAACCCACAGGCAACTTGGACAGCCATAATTCACAAAACGTAATGAATATCTTCAAAGACCTATCCGCAGAACGAAATCTTTCCTTATTGGTAGTGACCCATGATCACGATTTTGCCGATAATACCGATCGTATCATTGAAATGGGCGACGGCACTATTATTCGCCAATAACTCCCTATCATTATCTGAACAATGACAAATGTCATAAATAATCCGTTAGGTTAAAGGTAACTTTAATGAAGTTCATAAATGTTGAATTTATATTTCAAGATCATGGAAAATTATAGAACACGACCCAAAGGCACCTTCATACAAAAAACAGATTGGAATGAATTATATGTGTTGACCAAACATTGGAAATCTGATCTGACTTTCTTTAAACAAGACCTACATTTTCTTCATAAATTGTTGAGCAAATATTTTATTTGGATCACAAAAAAAGAGAATCTAGCAGCCGTGGAATCGATAGGAAAGGGTGTTTTAAAGGATAAGAAAACAAGTGATCGACTACTTCAACGGGTGGATGAACATATTTCCCATATCGCCCAGACCATTCAAGACCCGTTTAAACATGATTCAAGTATATTCCGTGATGAACATCAAGTACTTGAAGATGATATCGCCGATTTCTATAAAACCGTACGTGAAAATAGAAAACAGGTATTTGCCATAACCGAACACATCTTGGATAGCGAAAACCTGGAACATTTACTCGAGGAGTGATTTTTTACGAAATATTTGACCAAGCCAACGCCGCAGGTCCTAAAATGGCGGCATTTCGAGGTGCATCGGATAGATATACCCGTATCTTGCCCTTATAGGCGACGAATAGATTTTTCTCCATGCTCGCGATAACCGGTTGCAAGAGGATATCCCCGGCCTTACTGAGTCCTCCTGCCAAAATAAAGGCTTCAGGATCTAAATGCGCCACTGTATCGGCCATTTTGCTGCCTAGGATCTCCGCGGTAATACTAAAAGCCCTCAGGGCCAATAGATCACCATCAAGCGCAGCCTTGGCAATTGTTTCCCCTGTGAGGTCCTCGAAACTGATGCTCCTTAAAGGGGAATCTTCCCGCATTTCGGCAATCAACTCAAAAACCGTTCGTTTTATGCCGGTAACCGAAGCATAGGTTTCCAAACAGCCCTGTAGTCCACAATTACAATACCTGCCATTGGGATCGACATTCACATGTCCGATCTCACCGGCTTGGGCATGTTCCCCTAAGAGGAGGTTTCCATTGACCACGATGCCACTACCCAAACCCGTTCCCAACGTCAAAACAACAAAATTCCGCATGCCCTTGGCCATGCCAAAGTGTAATTCGCCCAAGGCTGCGGCATTGGCATCATTGGCAATATACACAGGAAGGTTCAACGCGGTTGTTATTGATTTGGCAAGCGGTATTTCCTTACCCCAGTTTAAGTTGGGCGGATTCTCGATCTGACCTGTCAGCGAATTGGCATTGGGTGCCCCAATACCTACAGCCAAAGGTTTGGCTTGGGATTTCGAGGTATCCATTAATCGATGAATGTTGGGTATCAACTCTTTTAAATAGGTTTCAAAAGGCTCTTTTGCCCTTGTACCAAAAACCTGGGAAGCAAGTATCTTACCTTTATCATCGACGATGCCGATCTTGGTGAAGGTTCCTCCTATATCAATGGCCAGTACCGTCTTCATACTATTGTTCTTAGCTTACAAATGACTCTAAAAGTATTGATTTTTAAACTGATACAGATCATCCTATAACTCAAAATTTAGACCTATACTTAATGGTCCAAAAAACATTCTGAAATATATTATGGAACCCAAGGAAAACAACAAGGAAAAACTATATTTCCATATTGGAAAACTCTTTTATGGCATTGCCATGGCTGACAGGAAAATCGACAGGAAAGAAATAATAGCCCTAAAAAACACGGTATCCAAAAATTGGATGCATGAATCCTTAACCCCAGATCATTTCAACACAGATGGTCCCCAAGAAATACTTGAGGCCTTTTCCGAAATGCAACATACCAAGGCTGATAGTGACCCTTGCTTTAGTGCATTCCGTGATTTTTATCTTGAAAACCAACGGCTGTTTACCCAAGATGTAAAAAAACGGATTTGGGAGACTGCACAAACCTTGGCTTTGTCCATGGCCAAAAAAAATAAATCGGAATTGATTGTCCTGGCCAAACTCAGGTTGTTGTTTCAAACCTAGCTTTACAATTTGAATGTGATAACCGGTAATTCTGCATTGTTGGCGATATCTTCGCCCACACTACCTTTGAAAAAGTGGGCTAATCCCTTTCTTCCTTGGGTTGGCAATGCAATGATATCGGCATCGATTTTACGAGCATAACTGTAAATACCCTCCTCTATGCTGTAATCATTCAATATCTGAACACTATCCTTCTGATGTGCTTGCCCATGATGGGCTACACCCATAAATAGTGCTATTTGCGCATTGATTTCCTCAGAACTTTTGAAATATTGATTGGGACGATTAACATAGACGTTATGCACCTCAACATTCAATAAACTGAAGAATTTCATGGCCTTATTGAACACTTCTACATGCTCAACCTCAAAATCACTGGCGTATACCGCTTTCTTGATGCTGAAATCTTTATTTCTCTTTTTAATAACAAGTACCGGAGCGGTACAGGTCCGAATTACCTTTTCCGTATTCGAACCCACGAATAAGCCTGTCAAACCACTGTTGCCATGGGATCCCATAACTACAAGATCTATTTCCTGTTCTTTTACGATATTGTTTATTTCTTGGAAATCCTTATAATTTTGGACGATTTCTGCAACTTTGATCCCTTTCATAAAGGGTTTGCCCAAGAATTCATTGAATCTTTTTTTGGCCAACTTCATATAGTATTGAGCCTCCATAAATTCCTGGGCTTCATTCTTTGTGAAAATAGCCTCCGAGAGGCCCAGCATGTGCAATAAAACCAATTCTGCCTTAAAGTTTGTGGCCAATTGGGCCGCCACTTCCAAGGCGTTTTCCGAGAACTCGGAAAAATCTACCGGTACCAGTATTCTCTTCATGGGTACTACAATTTATGGTTATTCCTAAAGGCTTCAATGCTTGTTCATAATGGCCTTTCTTTTGCTCAATTGTTTTTCAAGATCCTTGATGGTGTTTGCCGCGGCCTTTTCAAAATCATCCTCATCGGACCGCGCAAATAACCTAGGTCCCGGAGCGCTGAGCTCCATCTCACATATTTTTCCTTTACCCGTTGGGTCGTTTTCCTGCTTAAAATACACTTGAGCCCTAATGATCCATTCATATTTGTTAGCAAGTCGATTTAATTTAATGGTTATTAATTCATTCATGGCTTCACTTGTAGGCATTTGAACGTATTGAATGTCAATTGTCATAATTAATGCGGTTTTTAAGGTTTACATAAAGCTATATCCTTTACTAAAATAAAACCATGACAAATATCATTACCCGAAATAAAATGTAATGTGAGTCCGAATCACATTGAAAATTAAAGGTATTTAGCACTGACTGATATTGATCATTCGTAAAGGCATCGCACTTTACTAATTTAACTCGATATTTGAAATTAAATTGTATTTAAATCAATGAAGGCTTTGCGTATTGTACTTTTTCTTATCCATGGATGCATCCACTTTATGGGTTTTGCAAAGGCCTTTTACCCTTCTTTCAATATCAGCGGCATACAAGATGTTTCAAGACCCCTAGGGTTGGCTTGGTTGGTAGCTGGTCTACTTTGTATCACCACCGCATTAGTACTGCTTTTAAAACGGGAATGGTGGCCTGTACTAGGTATTTTGACAGTCATCTTGTCCCAAATATTGATTGTTATCTATTGGGAGGACGCAAAGTATGCCACTTTTATGAATAGCATTCTTCTCATGATCTCAATTTCGGGCTATGGTAATTATAGTTTCGATCAAATGATTCAAAAGGAATCGCAGAACATGCTTGGGGCAATAGATTTGAATTCTGCCGTACTTCAAACCAAAGATGATGTTGGCCATTTACCAACTATTGTCCAAAAATGGTTGACCGCTTCTGGGGCACTACAGACAGAAAAAACGGTATCTGTTCGACTAAGACAAAAAGGGGAAATGAAAACGAGCCCTACTGGAAGATGGATGCCCTTTACGGCCCAGCAGTATTTCAATTGCGATGATCCCGCTTTTATATGGGTCACAAAAGTTAATGCCCTACCCCTTGTGCATTTGAATGGACGTGACAAACTTACCAACGCCCAAGGGGAAATGTTGATCAAATTATTCAGTCTGTTTCCCGTAGTACATGAAGGTCGGAATGAAAAGATAAATGCGGCGAGCATGCAGCGCTATTTAGCGGAACTATGCTGGTTTCCTTCTGCTGCCTCAAATGACTACATGGTTTGGGAATCGATTGATGAAACTTCTGCAAAAGCCATTCTTACCCTTAACAATAAACGTGTTTCCGGCATCTTTTCCTTTACATCGAAAGGGGAATTCCATTCCTTTGAAACCAAACGTTTTTATGGTAGTGATAAAGATGCGAAACTGGAAACTTGGTATATTGAGGCAGTAGATCACAAAGTCTTCAATGGTGTAAAAATCCCATCTAAATGCAAGGTATTCTGGAAATTGGAAGAAAGCGATTTCAATTGGTTAAAACTTGAAATCACTTCATTGGAATATAATAAACCGTATCCCTACAAATAGGCAAGTCTTTAGAAAAGCCTTACATGCGCAGTGCATATTTAAGCTACCATTTTTCTACTTTATAGTTCCTATTCCAAATTGAAATTGCCTAATTATGCCAAATACCTACCCCCTATTCTTCAAATAATCCATTGGCCAACGCCGGGATCTTAAAAATATCCATTTCCGGAGTAGTTCGTTCTTCTTTAAATATCCTTGCGGCGTTCTTCAATATGTCCGGGTATTCATTGGCAACGTTGGTCGTTTCCATAGGATCTGATCGCAAATTGTACAATTCGAGGGTGGCTTCTTCTTTATTGTCCTTTAGGTGTTGCCGAACCACTTTCCAATCGCCCATACGAATGGCAACTTGGCCCCCGTAACTTGGAAATTCCCATAACAAAAATTCGTGTTCTTTTTGATTTTCTTTGGATAGTAAAGTGGGTAATATACTTACGCCATCAGATTCTTGGCGTAGTTCATACCCTGTGATATCGGAAAACGTCGCTAGCATGTCATATTGAGCTGAGATAAGGTCACTTTTACTTCCCGGTTCGATTTTTCCTGGCCATGATGCGATCATTGGAACCCGAATACCTCCCTCATACAAATATCCCTTACCCCTGCCATAATTCCCATCGAAAGGTTTGGCACTTTTAAAAAACCCTGGGTCCGCACCACCGGCATAGGATGGGCCATTATCGGAAGTAAACACGATCAACGTATTATCATAAATCCCCTCATCTTTAAGCTGTTGTACCAGTTTGCCGATATTCTCATCCAAATAGGAGACCATGGCAGCATAGGCCGCCCTCGGATTTTGATGCGGAAAATAGCCCATTTCCCCCAGATATGGTTTTTCAGCACCAAATTTCTGTTTGTAATAGTCCAACCATTTTTGGGGAGCTTGCAAGGCCACATGCGGTATTGGGGAGGCCCAATAGAGAAAGAACGGTTTGTCCTTATTGCGGTCCACAAAATCAGTGAGTTCCCCGAACATCAAATCCGGGGCATACTCATTCAAAGTAAAGGGCACATAGTTCTTTGGGTCATTGGGGTCTGCCCCTTTTGGCAATTTGGTGTTGGGAGCTATGGTGTCATTCGCCAATGGCACCCTATTTTTGTTTTTGTACAAGAAAAGTGGAAAATAGGTATGTGCTTGACGCTGACAATTATAACCATAGAAAAAGTCGAAGCCCATCGAATTGGGTATTGATTGCGTATGCGGGGCCCCAAGTCCCCATTTACCTACCATTCCGGTTGTATACCCTACGTCCTGCAATCTTTTCGCCATGGTAATGGTAGTATTAGGCATTGGGCCTTGACCCTCTAAGGTTGAGTCCATAGCCATAGCACGATAGTTCCAAACATCCCCCCGTTCCTTCCATTCCGAATTACTGCGAATATATGCATGCCCGGCATGTTTACCCGTCAATAACATATATCGGGCCGGGGCACAAACGGGAGCACTGGAATAGTGTTGGGTAAAAAGCATGCCGTTTTGGGCCAAGGCATCGATATTGGGGGTTTCAATTTTTTCCTGTCCGTATACGCCAACGTCACCATACCCCAAATCATCGGCCAATATGTATATGATATTGGGTTTTTCGTTTTCTATGGTTTTAAGGGGTTCCGGTGTTTTATCCTGACAGGAAAAAAGAATTGTCCCCACCAATAGCAGGGACAATCGCATATACTTGAAATTCATAAATTGCTATTTTACCTTACATTACAACGGTTTTCCCTGGCATGGGAATATTATACCAACCATCAGCATTGGGCTGTACAGGTGCTGGTGAATCCCAGGTCAATCCGTCAGGGACCAATTTTAATTCCGATTTCATGGCCTCATCCCAGGTGATAATCTGTCCGGAATAGGTTGCCATACGACCGATAATGGCGCTCATGGTACTATGTGCCCCTTGCTCGCCATCACTGATGACACCTCCATTCCTAATTGAAGCGAACAACCTATCATGTTCAACTTGATACGGATTTGGGTCATCCTTGCCCCTATGTTCAAAGAGCGAATTGCCCTCCCAATCTTTCATTTCCACATTATCCCCTGCTGTGGAAACGGTACCTTTGGTTCCTTGGAAAAATTCCGATACACGTCGCATGGTGTCTGGTTGGTGTCTGCACTGACTTGCAACTACTGCCCCACTTGGGTAGGTGTATTCCACAAAATGGTGATCGTAAATCTCTCCATGATCTTTACCTGTCCTTACCTGTCTGCCGCCCATACCTTGGGCTGAGATAGGGGTTTCACCAATAAACCAATTGGCTACGTCGATATTATGAATATGCTGTTCTAGAATATGATCTCCGCACAACCAATTAAAATAATACCAATTACGCATCTGATATTCCAATTCGGATTGTCCCGGTTGTCGTTCACGTACCCAAACCCCAGCACTGTTCCAGTACACCTGTCCTGATACGATTTTTCCGATTTTATTCTGTTTCAATTGATCCAAGGCGGCCAAATAGCTCGACTGGTAATGTCTTTGAAGACCCACCACGACGTTTAGTTTATTCTCTTTCGCTTTCTTGGCTGCGGCCAACACCTTACGAACACCAGGCATATCGGTAGCTACCGGTTTTTCCATAAATACATGTTTGCCTGCATTGATGGCATATTCAAAATGCTCCGGTCTAAAACCAGGAGGTGTGGCTAGGATAACCACATCGGCCATGTCAATAGCTTTCTTTGCAGCATCGAATCCTACAAATTGATGCTCAGTCTTGACATTTATCTTTTTGGTCTCACCCATTTCCTTTGAAATGTTCATAAGACTATCCTTCAATCGATCTTCAAAGGCATCGGCCATAGCGACCAACTCTATATTCTCGTCCGCTCTCAATGCCTGTACGGCTGCCCCAGTTCCACGTCCACCACAGCCTACCACTGCGATTTTCAATTTCTTTTCATTAAAAACATTCACCATGGCATCCATTTGAAAGGTTGGTAAAACCATAGCTCCAGAAAGTAGGGCCGTATTTTTAACAAAAGTCCTTCTTGAATTATTAGCGGCTATTGTCTTGTTTTTTTGGTCACTAGTTTGTTTCATAATATTGATTTATTTAAACGGTCGGAAATGAATTTAAAAGCATCGTTGAATTTAATCATAAAAAGCTTTAAAATGAACATATTGGGTTGTTTTTTTACTTCCTATCCTTCGATATATCAAAGGAATCCAGACTTCTTTTTTTATAGGTAAATGGCACTTTCAATTGATAGAGGATATCATTTGATTTTTCCTTATCCAATACATCCAAACCATAGACGATCGCTCTCGGATCTTGATAAACGAATGTTCCGAAAGCCCTGTCCCAGAGCGAGAAGATATTCCCATAATTGGTGTCTGTCCATGGCATTTCGAAATGATGATGGAACTTATGGGTATTGGGTGAAATAAAAACAAGGCTGATCGCCTTATCCAACCAAATTGGCAGACGTATGTTGGCATGGGAAAAATAGGTGAAAAGTATGGTCAAAATTCGATACAGAACATAATAGGCCAAGGGCAATCCGGCGATAAGTATCGCTAGAAGCGCAAAAGTCTCCCTCATGATAAAGTCTATGGGATGGTGTCTTGTGCCCGACGTTACATCGACATGGGTATCACTATGGTGCACCATATGAAATCGCCACATAAACCTCACTTTATGCAGCATAAAATGTACTACATATTGTGCCAAGAAATCCAAAAGCATTATGGCCAATAGCAATTCGACCCAAACGGGTAGTTCGACCATATTCAATAATCCGAAGTCACTTTCCTCAAGCCAGACGAATATCCCAACGGTAGCTAGACCAAATAGAACATTGATAAAGATGGTAGAAGCCAATAATATTAAATTGGGGGCCGCATGTTCCCATTTTTTGTAATCGAACCTTTGAAATGGATAGGCCCCTTCGAGCAACCAGAATAGGGTCATCATACTTACGATCCATATCAGTTTTTGAAGACTGGTCAAGTGAGCGAAAAAATCTATGAATGCATCCATACAAGCCGCGAAATTTTTATAGCTATTGGTTTTCTGCTTGAATATACTTCAAAAATTTGAATCTGTTTTGATGTGATTTACCAAAAACCAAGGTCTGCGTCTGTTTAGCACCAAATAAAAAAGGGGTCATCTTGTTTTAGACAACCCCTTTTAAAATCAGTGCTTTTTTACTACCGCTTTAAAAAGTTCAGAACTTCCTGATATACTTTTTCGCCGGTAAATCCGAATTTATCATCCAAAACCTTTGCCGGGGCGGAATACCCAAAATGATCCAGTCCGAATACAGTGCCTTTGGGCCCTACCAAGGCCTCAAGATTTATCGGCAAACCGGCTGTTAAGCCAAAAACAGGTTTGTCCTTGGGAATTATACTGATCTGGTACCCTTTTGACTGCTGTCTGAAAATGCCCTCAGAAGGAATGGAGGCAATATTGATTTTCAACCCTTTTCTTTCTTCCAATAATGCCGCTGCCTCGACCAATGTTGAAACTTCGGAACCATTGGCGACCAATATTACATCGGGGTTTGCAGTTTCCTTCACCAAATACCCTCCTTTTTCAGCTTGTAAAGCCTCTTCATATCTAGAGCCTGATTGGGCAGGGACATCCTTTATCCCTTGTCGGGAAAGTATCAGACCTGTTGGCGTTTTGGTGTTTTCCATTGCCATTTTCCATGCCACGCTGGTTTCTTGGGAATCAGCGGGGCGCAAAGCCACAAAACTTGGATTTCCACTATGGTTTTTCAATTTTTCAAGGAGACGTATTTGGGCCTCCTGCTCAACGGGTTGGTGTGTAGGGCCATCTTCCCCTACCCTGAAGGCATCATGGGTCCAAACGAACTTCACAGGCAGTTCTTGGATACAACTTAACCTTATCGCGGGTTTCATATAATCCGAGAACACGAAGAAAGTAGCAACAACGGGAATTATACCACCATGTAAGGCAATTCCGTTAGCCAAGGATGCCATGGTCAATTCCGCTACCCCAGCCTGTAAAAATGCCCCCGAGAAATCCCCTTTTTGCAAGGCATGGGATTTCTTAAGAAAACCATCCGTTTTATCGCTATTCGATAAATCTGCAGAGGATACGATCATATTCTCAACATGTTCTGCCAAATAGGCCAACACATTCGATGAGGCCACCCGAGAGGCCAAGCCATCTTTGTGCGTAACGGATTCAAAATCCAACGCTGGCAATTTACCGGAAAGGAAATGATCTAATTTAGTGGCCAAAGCCTTATTATCTTTACGCCAAGCCTTTATTTCGTCCTTTTTGATTTGGGCATCGGCTTTCTTTTTAACAACTATACCATTATAGAAGTCCTTGACCTCTGTTCGTATTTCAAAAGGATTGCTTGGATCGACACCAAGATTCAATAGTGTTTTTTCATAATCTGCTCCGGTATGTCCAATAGGTTGCCCATGCAGTTCACAATGGCCCTCATACTTACTTCCATCCGCAGTAACGCATCCTTTGCCCATGATGGTTTTACCAATGATCAAGGTCGGCCTTTCTGTCTCGGCATTCGCTTCGGTAAGTGCCTTTCTGATCGCATTATGATCATGCCCATCAATGGTGATTACCTTCCATCCCCAAGCCTTGTATTTCATTGCCGTATCCTCCGAGGTCACGGTTTCGGTCATGGTGGACAATTGAACGTCATTGGAGTCATAGAACATAATAAAATTGTTCAAGCCTAAATGTCCTGCAATTCGCCCGGCACCTTGGGAGATTTCTTCTTGCACCCCGCCATCAGAAATGAATCCGTAAATCTTATGGTTCATCCAATCCCCAAAACGGGCCTGAAGGAATTTAGCAGCTATGGCAGCACCAATACCCATGGTATGACCCTGCCCCAAGGGACCGGATGTGTTTTCGATACCTCGTGCAACATCGACTTCCGGGTGGCCCGGTGTGATGGAGCCCCATTGTCTGAAATTCGCCACATCCTCCTTCTTATAATTACCAAAAAGATAATATTGCGCATACATCAAAGTGGACAAATGACCGGCATCCATAAAAAACCGATCCCTAAAGGGCCACGCCATATCAGTTGGATCGAAATTGAAAAATTCCGAATATAAAATATGCATAAAATCGGCACCCCCCATTGGACCTCCAGGATGTCCTGAATTTGCCTTTTCTACCATTGCTACGGCCAAAGCCCTAATATTATCAGCTGATTGCAGATTGATCTCTTTGTTCATTTAACGCTTTTTCTAAGAATTACTACTTATTTATTCGATGATGTCCATCATCAAAATGTAACACAAATCTAGCTTTTTTTATCCTTTTAGGCGGACATCTGCCTTAAAAACTATCGACAACCATATACATCTTAAGACCCACTTTTGCCAAATAACCCAGATTCCCTTATTTCATGGTATTCTACCTTTTAAACCCTTGTTTATCAATTTTATACAACGTTTTCGTAGTTTTAAGGAATACCAACCGCTATCGCATAAAATAAGAATAAATTTTGGGGTTATCCACAAGACAAAACTAGCAAGAACCCCGCTTACCACATCAGCAGGATAGAGCATTCCGCTAAAGGACCAACAAATGATTTATGAACCCTTTATCTAATAATAATCAATGTAACGACCTATTTTCTAATGATATTTCGATACTCCACTTAGAATATTATTATATTCGATGAAAATGCGTTAAAAAATTAGGTTCTTTTTAGCATTGAACGCATAGACAGCCAACATTATCCATGGGGAAAAACAAAAATCATACAAAGCCAAATACAAATAGACTGTTTTATGGTAGTTGTCTTGCTTTAATTACCACAGCATTCTCCTTTAGCCTGCGGGCAGGTGTGCTGCCAGAACTTGGGGAGGCTTTCGATTTAACGGCCAAACAACTAGGTGAAATAAATTCGATGTGGTTTTTCGGATTTCCCATTGCCATGATCATCGGCGGTCTGACCTATCATACCATTGGTCCAAAAAAAATTATGCAATTTGCCTTCTTCTCGCATGCACTAGGGATAGTTTTGACCATATATTCAGGTGGATATTGGGGCCTGATGTTCTCAACCTTACTTATTGGATTGGGAAATGGTTGCACCGAGGCTGCATGCAATCCCATGATATCAGATAGTGCCTCGGGCAAAAAAATGAGCACTTTATTGAACAGATTCCATATGTGGTTTCCCGGGGGGATTGTGTTGGGCAGTTTATTAAGTTACTTTATGACCAAAATGGATTTGGGTTGGCAGGCCCAGATATGGATCATATTGGCACCCACATTACTTTATGCGTATCTCTTTTACGGACAAGTGTTTCCAAAGCCACAGATTAAGGAGGCTAAAACCTTAAGAGGTAATTTAAAAGGAATGGCGACTCCCCTTTTTGTTTTTATAGCTTTTTGTATGGCCCTGACAGCCACAACGGAATTTGTTCCCATGCAATGGGTACGCTTGGTGCTGGATAAAAGTGGTGCGGATGGTATGGTTATTATGGCCTTGATTTCGGGCATCATGGCCTTCGGTCGTTATTTTGGTGGTGAATTCGTACATAAATTCGATCAAACAGGGGTCTTGCTCGGCTCGGCTATTTTTGCGACTATTGGCATGTTCTTATTGAGTACGCAAACCGGTGGACTTGTCTATGTAGCCGCTGTTATCTTTGCGATTGGGCTGTGCTATTTTTGGCCTAATATGATTGGTTTTGTGGCAGAAAAAATACCTAAAAGTGGGGCATTGGGAATGTCAGTCGTTGGGGCCATTGGCATGTTTTTAACCGCTAACATGCAGCCCATTTTTGGTATATGGATCGATGCTGCCCGGGAAAAAGCCATACTTATGGGACTTGCTGGTGACAACTTGGAATTGGCCGTTGGCCAGGAAACCTTAAAAACAATGATTGCCTTTCCTGCACTACTGGTGGTCCTCTTTAGTATTCTTTGGTTTTGGGTCAAAAAGAAAAGGGCAAAAAATATTCCCCATGAAAACGTGTTACCGGCCACGGAATATTGATCACCCAAAAGTATGCCCAGCCTTAAAAGGAATAATTCAAGCCTACCAACGTGCCTCTTGGCAATATGGGCACAACAACGAAACTGGCATCGGGATTGGACTGAATAAACTCAGCGGTAGCATCATTGGCGCTGGCACCAAAATTATTGGGGCCATAGAAATTCGCAAGACCCTCTGAATTGAATAGGTTTGTAACCTTCAAATTCGCCGAGAGTCTTTTATTGATCTTATAACCGAATCCTACATTAAAAATACTGTAGGAAGCCAATTGAAAGGCATTTGCAATATTGCCTTCCCTTTCGCCCATAAATTGCCAGTTAAAGAATCCATCCCATTTATCCTTTTGATACCCAACGCCCGTATTGAACATTAAACGGGGGTTAAAGGCCATGGTATTGCCGGAATAATCAAGCAATGAATCATCACCGGAATCGAATGAACCTGCCGCCTCGTACACCGTCCATTTTGTAGCTTTGGCATCCTGTATGGCACCATTGAAACTAAAGGTCAAAAACGGAACGGGAGAATAGGCACTTTCCCATTCAAATCCGATCGTTCGTGAATCATTGTACTGTACCGGGGCATAAAACACGCTTCCTTGTTCAGCATCAAATTGAAAATCCGAAATCCCAACGTTTTGTAATTGACTCCAGAACATGGTTGCCATGATTGAAAATTTATCATTGTGGTATTTATACCCCAATTCCGCTTGGTAGATTTTCTGGATATCCCCTTTTTTATTTATGGGTACCCCAGAAAAATTATTGAAATAAAAATTCAGTTCGGGGGCTTTGTTGCCTGATGAGAAGCGTGTAAAAATTTGGGCATGATCATTGACCCCATAATTCAGTGCGGTAGAATAGGAGATGTACTTATAGGTGAAATCAAAATCGTCGCGTATTCCGGTTGAGGTTAAGATGCCGTTATCATAATCGGTGGTAAGGTCACCGTCATAGCCTCCCTCCCCAACAAAAGGAGCCGCTTGGTCCTTGCTTCCGTTATGGGTGATGGTTTCGTAGCGCAACCCTAGGTCCAAATGCAACCGTTCGATTAATTTCCACTGGTCATTTGCAAACAATGCCACTTGACCCACGTCTGCCCGGGCATTATCATAAAACAACCCTCCGTAATTACTCAATCCGTTTTCATCTGATAAGGCGATTGTAGGTTGGTCTTGAATTTCAAGTGTCACCTGCAACATCCGAGGATTTGGTTCATAGGTCACATAGCCAAAGCTACCTTGGGTAAAAAGGGATGTTTTGGATAGGCCTAGGCCCATTCCAAAGGTCAAGTCGTGATTATCCGTGATTTTTCGAATGGTCAATTGATTCATCCATTCATCAGATTTGTTCTGTTTAAACCAAGAGGCCGTTCCCATAATCGCATCATTGGGCAATGTTCCCGTTCCTAGGTACTGAAAAGGTGCTCCCATTAGGATACCACTGTTGTCCAAACGGGCCAATTCCGTTCCTAAAAGGGCATCCTTAAAAACCACCTGGCCAATGGGAAACTGGGCTCCAGATATAAAATAGGCCAAGGGATCATTCAGCGAAACAAATGCATTACTGATGGCGGTCTGCCAATTGGCATTTTTGTGGGAATATTTCAGGTTAAATCTTACGGACCAGTCCTCCCCTGCATCTTGAAGAACATGCACTCCAATGGCCTTATCCTGGGCATGTAAGCCTTGCGAAGGATCAAAACGGTTTGTTTCCCCTGTATTCAATCTTCTGCCGTCGGGTACATTTGCTGAAAAAGCAGGCATCAACAGGGCCGTAGTATTAAAATCCTGACCAAAGGCCGCTATGGGTTTGTTCCAATGGGTTGCCGCAACCCCCGTATACCTATTCGTAAAATCATCGAGTAGCTTACCGTAGAATTTTATAAACCCCTTTTTGTGGTTTTTCAACACATTGAATCGTAGTTGGCCTCCTTTGCTGAATGTAAAATCGGTATTTCTGGCCCCTTCATCCTTACGATAATGTCCCCCGGCATTAAAAAACCAATCATGGCCCAACGGACCGCCGATCATGCCATCGATTCTCAATAGGGCATTGTTGTCGCCTTGCAATCCGCCTTGAAGCCGAAGCTCCCCCGTAAGCATAGCACTGGGCTCCTTAGTGATAAAATTATAAATACCCCCGGGAGCATTAAGGGCTGTGATTGCCGCACTGCCTCCACGTATAGCCTCTACCCGCTCTGTAAAGATGTCCATTCGATGGAATAGATCGGGCCCGTAATACGAGTGCTGTACCAGACTAACCGGTAGTCCGTCTTCTTGAAGAGAGACATAATACCATCCCATATCATCCTCTGCAGAGGCCGAAATGCCCCTGGAATACACTTTGGTAAAAACCTCGCCAGCCGAGGGATCGGTAAACGTACCTGGTACAACCTGCAATAGATCTGCTGTTCCCCTAGGAAAAGATTGCATTAATCTATGGGGTTCCAATGTGGTGATGGCCGTACTGGATGTAAGTTTACTTCGGGGTTCAAAGGTGCCGGTTACCACAACAGTTTGTAGGGCCAAGACATCGTCTTTTAAGAGTATATTCAAGAATACATCATCCTCTTTGACCTGTACCTTTTCAATATGGGTCTTACTGCCCAAATAGGAAATACGCAATAGGTATTCCCCGGGGTCCAAATTTATTATTTGAAATCTGCCATCTTTAGCGGATGCTGTTATGTGATTGCCCGGCTGAATACTAATATGCGCCCCTTCATAGGGCTCACCCTGCCCATTCTTTAAATCACCACCAATACTGAATTGACCAAAAATGGGAGAATGTATAAAAATCGAGGCAAACAACAGGCAGGAAAATAAAACCTTGGACATTGAATTAGTTTCTTATAGCGCCAAATTTAGCGCAAAACTTTTTTACCCCATAGGTTACCCACTATTAAATGGCATCAATAAACGAAATTCATAACGATGTTTCATGACAACAACAAAGGCCGTCGAAATTCTTTAGTGATCATCGTTTATTTCGTCTCGGATACTAGTCTTTGAATACCCATACACCTCTTTGACCCTTTCTTCGGTATTTGCAGTGACTAACCAACCAGACCATACCATGAACCATGACCACTTGGGCTGTACCTTCAATATATTCGTTTTTGGCAATTCGCCTATCTCACCAAGGGCAATGGGTTTGCCTTGTGCCATTGTCAATAATTGGTCATAGTCCTTTTGCCCATCATCGAAATGGTAAATCAAAAAACGCTGCGTTTTAAAGGCAGGGAATGATCTCTATTTTCCATTGAAGAAAATCATAACACCGATGACAATAATGATGATTATAATAGAAATGGAAATATCAACCCAACTATAACTGGCCTTGTTTTTTAATTTTTCTTCTGCGGTTATGGTGCCGAACGTTAAGTTTACCACCTTCTCCCTAGATGGTGCCGGAGTCAATAAACTAACAGCAATAATGAAAAGAATACAAAATAAGAAAAACCAAGCTCCAAAACTTAAAAAGTTCATATCTCCCAATTTATAAAGGAAACTATCCGTTTCAAAACTCCCTTTGACCAACTCAAGGGTAATCCTCAAAAATGCCACCACGATACCCATGATCAACGTGGCAAAGGCACCGGTAGCATTGATTCTTTTATAAAATATACCCATTAGAAACACCGCGGTGATGGGGGGTGCGATATAGGCTTGTACACTCTGTAAATATTCATACAGCACCCCTGAGATATTTGCCATGATGGGAATCCAAACAATACCTATAACAACCACGATGACCGTAGCCACTTGTCCCGTACGTACCAACTTTTTCTCGGGCGTATTCGGTCTCAATTTTTTATAGATGTCAACCGTAAAAAGCGTGGAACAGGAATTAAAGACCGAGGCCAAGGAGCTCATTAAAGCAGCCAATAATCCTGCGGCAACCAAACCACGCAATCCCGATGGCAATAGATTACTCATCAATACCGGAAAAGCTTCGTCTGGAGAGTCCCAATGCAATTCTCCCCTCATTTTTAGGGTTAGCGCAATAATACCGGGTATGAGAAATAGAAATACGGGCAATAATTTCAACATTGCCCC
The DNA here is from genome assembly GCF_049667165.1 of Maribacter sp. Classification (GTDB taxonomy): domain Bacteria; phylum Bacteroidota; class Bacteroidia; order Flavobacteriales; family Flavobacteriaceae; genus Maribacter_A. The sequence goes on along the minus strand of NZ_JBATHS010000047.1, from coordinate 20,666 downwards.
GAAAATGGTTCCTCGGCGTCCTTCTTTTATATTTTTGGCCGTCAAAGCCCGTTGAACAATGTATTGGTCCGTACACCAATACCAGATTCCCACTATCGTACTGGTAATCAAGAGGGAAGGCCATGGAAAATCAGGGTCAGTGGCAGGGCGCCACATATTGAAATATTCAGGACTTAAGGTTTCGGTCATGCTTTCCCATCCACCAACTCTGTCGAGCCCAATGGCGGTCAAAACCCCTGCGCCCACAATCAATAGAACCGCTTGCAAGGTTTCGGTATATACCACCGCGCGCATGCCTCCCAAAACAGTGTAAATTCCCGTGAGAATAACCGTAGCTATGGCACCGGTCCAAAAATCAATTCCCAAAAGCGCGGAAACCACGACCCCACCGGCATAAATGGTTACCGAAATCTTCGTTAACACATAGGCCGCTATCGAAAAAATGGAAAGTACCCATCGGGATCTTGCGTCAAATCGTTTTTCCAAGAACTCGGGCATGGTAAAAACCCCGCTCCGGGCATAAAAAGGCAAAAACACCCATCCTAGGATAAGTACGACCCATGCCTGAATTTCATAAATCAACAATGGTAATTTATCGCTAGCTCCTGTTCCTGCAAGTCCTACCACATGTTCCGAACCAATATTGGAAGCGAAAATAGAGGCTCCTACAACAAACCACCCAATATTTCTACCGGCTAAAAAATAATCTTCGGTATTCTCTTTTTTCTTACGTATAACCCACACAGCTATACCTAAAAGGACTAAAAAGTAGATGACAATACTGATCCAGTCGTATGTATCCAAGGTTTTCATAATATCGGTTTAGTTGGTTGTTAAATTCTTTTTTATGAGGTTGTAATTTTAAATCATTCTCAATGCTTCCTTCATCGCTTTTACTATGTCCTATAAACCCTTGCGCTTGATTATGTAGATGATCTACATTCGGTTAATTGGATGAACCATGCACCTAAAACCCATCCCAAACCCTACTTTTTCTTGTAATAATAGCATCATTCCCCGAAAAACCATCCAAGAATCCAAAATCGATCCTAGCTATCATCCATAGGTAATTACTTCAATAAAACACCATATTGCGACACTTGCCCATCATTGGTCCATCCCTTTGTAAATATATTAAACTCTTTCACTTCAATGACTTCAAATTTCATGAGATGGGCCTTGGTGCGTTTTGGACTTTTTATGGTTTTGGGTACCTAATGATTACTGCGTATCACTCCCATTTTTTAGGATCCATTAACACACAGATACAGCTCCGGTTTAAACGATGTCCAAATTCATCTTTTCATAAATGTATTTATTACACTTACAAATATAGGTAATATTCCATCGGATTGAAAAGCATCAACCGGACAATCTTTTCGTAGGAAACATTGGATAAAGTTCCGACCTACATTACAACGGATGTTTAATGGATTGTTCCATAGTGATAGGAGGCCCCAGCCGCTTGTATACACCACCCTATTGGGTAATTATATACAATTCCCTATAAACCATAGCCATAAATTACAGCAAAATCAGTCATTTTGATGTTTTCAGACGAGTACATCATTGCATCTAAAATGAGGGTCACAATACCATGGGAGCTTTAACACAGTAATTATCTAGAAAGAATACCTAACGCCCAGGTTCAACCCTACACCACTCGCATTCACGAATTGGGTTGGGATTTTCCGAACTTCGTTTTCATCTGATGCGGTCGTTAGGCTTTGGGTATAGCTATCGCTAAATTCGAACTCCTTTTCATATCGGGGCAAATCTTCCAATTGTTGCCCGGGAACAAGTGCTGACTGCCCATCGGTCACAGCTAAGGTGCTATATTTTTTTATACTTGCGGATTTACTTTTAATCGTGAAACTTTTGAATTCCATTTCCCCAAAAAGACTAAGTTTATCATTGATCGGATAGGTGGCACCAAATGCCCCGGTATAACCGACACTAAACCTCGATTTGACTTCGGACTCCGCATTTACGACAATGTCGGTACCTTCTCCCCCACCATCGATCTGTCGTACATTGGTCTCTATGGTAAGATCTCCACCCACAGTGAGTAAAAGACCGGCCCGTATGTATGGATTGACTTTCGCAAAATCCGGCGTAACATAAAATCCTGGATTTAAGTCAAAACCCTGAATATAGGTTGTCGCTTTTGAAATAACTTGCGGGGAGGTCAGTTGCCCTACCGTTGTTTCATCGCCCTTGAAATAATTAATCCCCATCTCAGCCCCCAAATAATCATTGAACATATAGCCCCCGGTCACAAAAAATTTATAGCCTGCCCCGACGGTTCCATTCAAGGCTTCAACAGTTGCCGTACCATCATTATTTACTGTTACGGCCGTAGATTGCTCTATACCGGTAATGCCATTGGGGTCCGTATTATTGAATTCAGTGTTCGCAAATTCCCCTGAATAACCGCCCCCGGCACGTACATACCAGTTTTGGGCCGCTACTTGCGAGGTAATTGAAAACAAGACTATAATGGCAAAAAAATCCAAAAGTTTTTTCATAAGAATGTGATTGTTTTGATTTGATTAAAGACAAGGGCTATTCAAGGGTTTTTTAAGATTCATTGCCCAAATTACCAGCTACAAAATTATTATAATAATCTTAGAAGACCAGTCCTTTTTAACATAATTCACGACGATAATCCATTTTGGGAAAATAGTGCCCACAAAAGGCCTGTTCCACATTTCAAAAAAGCTTTTGGGATGATTTTGATACTACTTGAACGTTAGCATGGCAATCCTATTTTTGCCGGCAGCATAGGCAATGCTGTCATTAGCGAATCGCAGGGTATAAAAGGATGCATCCGCTATTTTTGACCAGCTTTTGCCCCGATCGGAAGAATACGAAATTCCGGTTAAGCCAACGGCCACGATCGCATTTCCTCCATAATTGGGCACAAACTGCACGCAACTTTTATAATCAGGTTCAGAACCGTTGGCAATTAATGTCCAAGACCTTCCTCCATCCTCTGTCATTGCTTTATTGGCATTGTTACCCTCTGGTACCGTATAATCACCACCGATGGCGATTCCTAGGTGTTCATCGTAAAAATCGATCGAATAAATACCCTGTGTCGGTTTTTCCTTTACTATAGGGGTCGTAAAGTGCTCCCAGGTCTTACCCTTGTCGGCAGAAAAATAGATCGAGCTGCTTGTTGTGGCGATCCAAACCTTATCCCCAACCGTTTTGATATTGGTATTACTGGCGGCAAAAGCACCCTCGGAACTAGACCCTTCAGGCAGTTCTGAGCACGGAAGCTTATTCCAAGTATGGCCGCCATCCCTAGTGATGATTATTGATAAACATCCATCCACGGCGTCACCAACGGCAATGCCTTCCATATCATTCCAAAAAGCCATGGCATCATAAAAAACATGTTCCCCATCTTCCCGATAGACCAATTCCATACCATTATCACCTGTTTTATAAAGCAGGGCCGGACTTGCAATCGACAACATAAAAAAATCAGTAGCCGTATGTGCCACGGCCCTAAATTCAGGAAATATCGAATCCTGCTTTATTCGGTTGGCACGAACCTGTTTTGTGCTGAGGTCAATATTGCCAAAAGTGCCTTTATTGGTAGCAAAGGCCAAACTGTTATCCATAAGTTCTATGGCCCTAAAATTAAGGGAATCCTCATAAATCGTCTGAATACCTACCGAGGTAAAAGGTTTGATCTCTTTTTTACTTTCACAAGCAAATACCATAAACAGCATCAGGGGATATATGTAATTTCGCATGGGAATAATTTTTGGCAAAAATAGACAGAATAGCTTGCAAAACGATACCTTTGCAGCCTTATTTTTAGATATGAAACTTCATAGGAATTTAGTTTTTGCAGTGGTCGATGCGCTTGGATTTATCTTCAATGATGGGGAATATGCTGATAAGGTTGTAGAAAAAACATTGAAAAGGGATAAACGCTGGGGCGCACGTGATCGTGGATTTATTGCCGAAACTACCTATGATATTGTCCGTTGGAAGCGCTTGTATGCCGAAATTGCGGAAGTCAAGGCACCTTATACCCGGGCCAATCTTTTTCGGATGTTTGCAGTTTGGGCGGTGTTACGAGGAATCGAACTACCCGATTGGAAACAATTGGAACCTGTACCTGCACGACGGATCAAAGGTAAGTTCGATGAACTTTCCAAAATCAGAAAATACAGGGAGTCTATTCCCGATTGGTTGGATGCCTTGTGCGAGAAAGCCTTGGGCGATGCGTTATGGACGAAGGAAATTGCGGCCCTCAACCAACAAGCTCAGGTCATTTTACGGGTCAACACCTTAAAGACGACTAAGGAAAATCTAAGAAAAACGTTATTGGATGATGGCATCGTGGCAGAAACCATAAAAGGGTATCCTGATGCCTTGATGCTGACGGAACGTGCGAACGTTTTTGTTACATCAGCCTTTAAAGATGGTTATTTTGAAGTACAGGATGCCTCTTCCCAGTTGGTATCTCAATTTTTGGATGCGCAACCAGGCCACCGTGTAATAGATGCATGTGCAGGTGCGGGTGGCAAAACGCTGCATCTGGCGGCCCTTATGCAGAACAAAGGCCAGCTCATTGCCTTGGACATCTATGAAAACAAGTTGAAAGAGTTAAAACGCAGGGCACGAAGAAATGGGGCACATAATATTGAACCACGGCCTATCACTTCAACCAAGGTGATCAAAAAATTGCATGGTACCGCAGACAGGGTGCTCATTGATGCACCCTGCACAGGCCTCGGTGTCTTGCGTAGAAACCCGGATGCTAAATGGAAATTACAACCCGACTTTTTAGAGAAAATCGTTAAAACACAGCAAGAAATCATACGCAGTTATAGCCAAATGGTAAAACCCGGGGGCAAAATGGTATATGCCACCTGTTCAATACTACCCCAGGAAAACAGCGATCAGGTAAAATCATTCTTGGCCTCAGCGGAGGGTGCTGATTTTTCTTTGGCCAAGGAACAAAAGATATATGCGTCAAAGAGCGGGTTTGATGGATTTTATATAGCATTACTGGAGAAGAATTAATTCCTCCCTTTATCCCTCCTTTATTTGAGGGAGAAACTCATTCCCAAGAAAAAAAGGTAATTTTAAAACAACGATTTTATTGCAATTTCCCCTCTAGAAAGAGGGGATTAAGGGGTGTGTAGATTATGAATGATTATTTTTATAAAAAATCCGCACCGGTGTTATGAAAATCAAGTATAATCCGAAACTCAAAGAATTAGCTCGGCAACTCCGTAATAATGCCACTAAATCGGAAATTCGTTTATGGTAAAAATTGAAGCGGGATCAAATGTATGGCTATGATTTTCATAGACAAAAACCTATAGATGAATACATTGTGGATTTCTTTTGTAACAAATTGCAATTAGCCATAGAATGTGATGGTTATTCCCATCAAATCTTGGAAGTTTGGGAAAAGGATGTAAAAAGAACCAAACAATTGAATGAACTTGGTATCCATGTACTTCGCTTTTCGGATTATCAGATTATGAACGATATGGAAAATGTCTTAAGAGCGATTGAAGACTATATTTTAACATTTGAAGAGAATGGTCATAGGCCTCCGACTTTTGAAAATTATCAATAGAATATGAACATCAAAAAACACCTCCCTAAGTCCCTCCTTATTAGGAGGGAGGCACTATTTAAACACTTATACAAAACTAATTCTGTTTACTTTTACGTTTATATACCTCCTATGAAAAGCATGTAAGGGGTTTCGCCAAAGTAAGGGCAAAGGGGTACGCAATACAATAGCCAAGCCTATTGCTAGCTCTACCAAGAACCTTGCTTCTTATCTCTAACGAACAAAGAACATCTTTCAAAGTAATCAACAATCAGTATGGATAACTGTTAACTTCTCCACTACTTTTATAGCCTAAAAAGATTTAAATTTGTGCTTTCTTGAACTTAACACTTTATAGAATTCATGATTCACTTTTTCGGGGATGTCACAACAAAAGTTTTTGCAGTACAAACACAACAAGAACTTTCTCAGGAAGATACTAATAAACTCACTTGGTTATTTGGCAACCAACCCAAGCTAAATAGGGCGTCTCTCGACGCCTTTTTTGTTGGTCCAAGGGCGGCCATGGTGACTCCATGGAGCACCAATGCCACCGAAATAACCCAGAATATGGGTATTCGCGGCATCATCCGAATTGAGGAATTCAAGGGGGTCGCGGCCGATTTTAAAACATTCGACCCCATGCTCTCGCAAAAATACAAAGGGTTGACACAGGAAGTTTTCATGATCGAGGTAGTTCCTGAAGCCATTATGGAGATTGATGACATTGCGGCGTACAATGCCCAGGAAGGGCTGGCCTTAAGTGAAGAGGAAGTGGATTACCTAGATCGTATGTCCCAAAAAATAGGGCGCAAATTGACCGATTCCGAAGTGTTCGGTTTCAGCCAAGTGAATTCGGAACATTGCCGCCATAAAATCTTCAATGGTACCTTCATCATTGATGGCGTTGAAAAACCAAGCTCGCTTTTTAAGCTGATCAAGAAAACTTCCCACGAAAATCCAAATGATATCGTTTCGGCCTATAAGGACAATGTGGCTTTTGTAAAAGGACCAAAAGTCATTCAGTTTGCGCCCAAGAGTGCCGATAAGCCCGATTATTATGAAGAAAAGGAATTTATCTCGGTACTTTCTTTAAAGGCGGAAACCCATAATTTTCCCACTACCGTAGAACCCTTTAACGGGGCTGCCACAGGTTCGGGAGGTGAGATCCGCGATCGTTTGGCCGGGGGCAAAGGTTCTATACCCTTGGCCGGTACCGCTGTTTATATGACCTCCTATTCAAGATTGGAGGAAAACCGTTCATGGGAAAAGGCCATGCCAGAACGCAACTGGTTGTACCAGACCCCCATGGATATCCTTATCAAGGCTTCGAACGGGGCATCTGATTTCGGTAATAAATTTGGACAACCTTTGATTGCAGGGTCGGTATTGACTTTTGAACATCAAGAGGTCTCGACTGCGCTCGAACAGACAGTTAGAAGATTAGGGTATGATAAAGTCATTATGCAAGCCGGTGGTATCGGTTACGGCAAGGCTGACCAAGCATTGAAAGATACTCCCAATACGGGGGACAAGATCGTTATTCTTGGGGGTGATAATTATCGCATTGGTATGGGGGGTGCAGCCGTTTCCAGCGCCGATACTGGCGAATTCAGTGCAGCGATAGAATTGAATGCTGTTCAACGCTCCAACCCTGAAATGCAAAAAAGAGCTGCCAATGCCATTCGTGGTATGGTAGAAAATGACGAAAATCCGATAGTCTCGATCCATGACCACGGTGCAGGTGGCCATCTTAACTGTTTATCAGAACTGGTTGAGGATACCGGAGGAAAGATTGACTTGGATAAATTGCCTATTGGTGATCCTACCTTATCCGCCAAGGAAATCATAGGGAATGAATCCCAAGAGCGAATGGGATTGGTCATTGGTAAGAAGGATGTGGATCTTCTGCATCGAATAGCCGATCGCGAACGTTCGCCCATGTATGAAGTCGGTGAGGTGACAGGAGACCATCGATTTACGTTCGAATCAAATTCCAAAGGGGATAAACCAATGGACCTTGATTTGGAAGACATGTTCGGAAGCTCTCCAAAAACAATAATGAACGATCTTACGGTCGAACGTAACTATGAAAACCCCGCATACACCCTGGAGCATTTTCATACGTATTTAGACCAAGTACTTCAATTGGAGGCCGTGGCCTGTAAAGACTGGTTGACGAACAAGGTCGATCGTTGCGTAGGTGGTCGGGTGGCCAAACAGCAATGTGCAGGCCCGCTGCAATTGCCTTTGAATAACTGCGGGGTAATGGCCATGGATTATAAAGGGAAGGATGGTATTGCCACTTCCATTGGTCACTCCCCTATCACAGGTTTAATAGACCCGGTTGCCGGGAGTAGAAACAGTATTACCGAGGCCTTGACCAATATCATCTGGGCACCGCTCAAAGAAGGACTCAAATCGATTTCCTTATCCGCCAACTGGATGTGGCCTTGTAAGAATGAGGGGGAAGATGCGCGATTGTACGAGGCTGTACAGGCCGTTTCAGACTTTTCAATAGCCTTGGGCATCAATGTGCCCACGGGCAAGGATTCCCTTTCCATGAAACAGAAATATAAGGATGGTGAAGTGATTTCCCCGGGAACCGTGATTATCTCGGCCGCCGGTCATTGCGATGATATCACGAAAGTGGTCGAACCCGTTTTAAAGCGAGACGGAGGTGCCATCTACTACATCAATATTTCTAAGGACAATTACAAATTAGGAGGTTCGTCATTTGCCCAAATTTTAAATACCATTGGCAATGAGGCCCCAACAGTACAGGATGCAGCCTATGTGAAATCGGTTTTCAACACCATGCAACAGGCGGTTAGAAATGGTCATATTCTGGCCGGGCATGATGTCGCCTCAGGTGGATTGATCACCACGCTGTTGGAAATGTGTTTTGCCGATACCGATTTGGGTGCTATGCTGGATTTATCCTCTTTGGGTGAAGCGGATAGTATAAAATTATTATTTTCCGAAAATGCCGGGATTGTTTTTCAAGCAAAGGATGATTCAAGCATTGAATCCCTTTTGGCTGCCGATATCGATGTCAAAAAAATAGGGCGTGTAGTTAATGAATCCAAGTTGACCATTAAAAATGGCAGCATGGAACTTGGTCTGAATATAGCTTCCTTAAGGGACACTTGGTTCAAAACCTCTTTCTTATTGGATGATAAACAAACAGCGAATAACCTTGCAAAAAATCGATTCGTAAATTATAAGAATCAGCCCCTGCGGTACATTTTTCCAGAAGCGTTCGCGGGCACATTGCCAAAACAAGGACCGTCAAGACCTAAAGCAGCAATCCTTAGGGAAAAAGGAAGCAATTCGGAACGCGAAATGGCCAATGCCATGTATTTGGCAGGTTTTGATGTGAAGGATGTGCATATGACCGATCTTATTTCAGGACGTGAGACACTTGAGGACATCCAATTTATAGGCGCTGTCGGTGGATTCTCTAATTCCGATGTATTGGGTAGCGCCAAAGGTTGGGCCGGTGCCTTCAAGTACAATGAAATGGCCAATACGGCTTTAAAGGATTTCTTTGCGCGCCCAGATACCTTGTCTGTTGGTATTTGTAACGGATGTCAATTGTTCATGGAATTGGATTTGATAAATCCCGATCATGGGCAACATGGCAGAATGACCTATAATGACTCCCAAAAACACGAAAGTAGCTTTACCTCTGTAAAGATCCAAAAGAACAATTCGATCATGTTATCCACTTTGGCTGGCACCACCTTAGGTGTTTGGATATCCCATGGGGAGGGCAAGTTTAAACTGCCCCATCCAGAGAACACCTATGATATTGTGGCCAAATATGGTTATGAGGGTTATCCGGCCAATCCAAATGGCAGTGATTACAATACGGCCATGTTATGCGATAAGACCGGACGGCATTTGGTGACCATGCCCCATATAGAACGTTCCATTTTCCCTTGGAACTGGGCACACTACCCTACCGATCGCAATGATAAGGTATCCCCTTGGATCGAGGCTTTCGAAAATGCGAGAAAATGGGTCGAGCAACATAGGTAACCCCTTTTTCGTACCTGTAGCAATAAGAAAGGAGCCATGGTAAAGGCTCCTTTCTTGCTAACTCAACTCAACTAAACTCAACTATAAAACTAAACTCTATTTTTTTGAATAATCGGCATAAATGGCTTTTTCAAAAGCCTCCCAATGCTCGGGTGTCATTCGTTCCGGTGTAAATAAACAGATACCAGTGGCCCCATTTTCCATGGAACCTCGTATGGCCGTTTCCATTTCCGATGGCAGTAAACCGTGGTTCTCGGGATCCTTTTCACCGGTCTTCGCTTCGGGATTAGGGCATATGAACAAGCCACTGTATATGGGTTTTGAACCATTGACGGCAGCCACCTCTTCCTGAGTGATTTCGGCCAGCCACGCTGGGCCTTCCAGATAAAAATCATTATAATTCATGGGATAAATGGCATCCAAATCCCATTTGTTCCATTCTTGGCGTACCAATTTTTTTGCGAGTGTGGGACCTGGGAATACGGCAGCATTGATCACTTTTCCTTTTTCATGGACGACATTAGCCAATCGACCCACCAATTTGGTGATCACATCATATCTGAATTGTTTCCATTCCTTTACCTGTGAGGGGTCTTCGACCGCCTTGATATCGATTCCGGTCTCCTCCTTAAAATCAGAGACACAGGTGTCACAATAGCAATAATCATATTCGGGAAATTCACGATCCATAACCAAGCCATACTTCTCCCATAAGCCCCGAGCCAAAATCACATCGGGAAATCGAATGAAATCCAAGTGAATACCATCCACTTCATCCACCTCGGCAACACTTCCATAGAGATCTGCCAAAAATTCATAGGTACCTTCCTTATTCGGACATAGAAACTTGTAATGATCGACATAGGCAGGCTTATCAAAGGCCGATTCCCCCTTACCATTGATAGCATAGAGCTCTTTGGCTATTTTAGGATTCTCCCCTTGCACCATCGTGGGTATCCACGTATGGAATTCCATACCTGCTTCCTTAACCAACGCCCCGACCCTTTTATAGGTTGCGGGATCATGACCTCCGCTGTACATGAGTCCATCGATTCCTTTTTCCTTAAAATCATTGAATTTGGTGGCTAGTTCTTGATCCGTGGCATTACCCGGACCACCGGTCCATGCATATACGGGGATTTTAGTTCCCTTTTCAGTACATGAAACCAATGCAAAAGTTGCCAAACAGAGCACTAAAAACCTTTTCATCATTGTTGTAATTTGATTGTACCCGTGAACTTAATAAAAGTATTGCTTGTGCTCTCCAATTCTTAGCTTAACAACAACGATGCCCATATAAACAACACAAAACAAAGCACTTCTTTATTTAATTTGGTTTGAACCATTCGAAAATCGATTTTCCAATCGACTTTAAATCGCATAAAAATGAAGAAATCGTAAATATTATGGCTTTTATTTGTCAAACTCATTTTAAATCCCAACTGCTTTTCCTATTTTGCAATGACCAATCCGTAACTACGTATGTCAGAGATTACCCGCCTTTTTGATTTTCCATACTATCAATTGGAAAAGTATAATCTAACAAATGCCCTTGTAACGAAGTATGATGGCCTTTGGGTAAACACGTCTACACAAGAGTATATTGATCGGGCCAATGCCATAAGCCGCGGATTATTGCGCATGGGGGTTGCTAAAAATGATAAGATCGCCGTGATTTCGATGACCAATAGAACCGAATGGAATGTGGTCGATATTGGCGTCTTACAGCTCGGGGCACAAAATGTACCCATTTATCCTACCATTTCAGAACAGGATTATGAATATATTTTGAATCATAGCGAGGCTACATATTGTTTTGTCTCTTGCGTCGAAGTGCTGGACAAAGTCAATAAAATAAAAGATAATGTACCCAAGTTAAAGGAGGTTTTTTCTTTTGATCGAATCGCTGGTTGCAAGAACTGGGACGAGGTATTGAAATTGGGGGAAGATAAATCGAACGCCCCGGAGGTAGACAAAAGAAAGGATCAAGTAGCAGCCGGAGATCTAGCGACTTTGATCTATACTTCAGGTACAACGGGACAGCCTAAGGGCGTGATGCTTTCCCACCATAATATTGTATCGAACGTTATTGATAGCGAAAAAAGGGTCCCAATAGCAATGGGTAAAACAAAAGCCCTTAGTTTTCTACCTGTTTGCCATGTGTTTGAACGCATGATACTATACCTATACCAATTCTGTGGTGTTCAAATATACTTTGCGGAATCGCTCGAGAAAATGACGGAAAACCTAAAAGAAGTTAAACCAAATATCATGACCGCAGTGCCTAGACTCTATGAAAAGGTATATGATAAAATTGTGGCAAAGGGCGGCGAATTGAAAGGCATTAAAAAGGCCCTGTTTTTTTGGTCCTTAAATGTTGGCCTTACATATGAACCCTATGGGGCGAACGGATGGTGGTACGAACAAAAATTGAAGCTGGCACGTAAGCTGATATTCAGTAAATGGCAAGAAGCCTTAGGAGGTAATCTTGAACTTATGGTATCGGGTAGTGCTGCCTTGCAACCTCGATTGACTCGGGTTTTTGCGGCGGCCCAAATGCCAATTATGGAAGGGTATGGTCTTACAGAAACTTCACCCGTGGTCTCAGTTAATGATCAAAGAAATGGTGGGTTCAGGATTGGAACGGTAGGTAGACTGATCGATAACGTGGAAGTGAAAATAGCTGAGGATGGCGAAATCTTGGTGAAAGGCCCCAATGTTATGCTAGGGTATTACAAAGATCCCGAAAAAACGGCCACGGTTATGACCGGGGACTATTTTCACACAGGCGATATTGGCGAAATGGACTCCGAAGGTTTTTTAAAGATAACCGACCGCAAGAAAGAAATGTTCAAGACATCGGGTGGCAAATATGTTGCGCCCGCTTTGATTGAAAATGAATTAAAGCAATCGCGCTTTATCGAACAGGTAATGGTGATCGGTGAAGGTGAAAAAATGCCGGCGGCCTTGATCCAGCCCGATTTTCTATTTGTCAAGGAATGGGGCAAGAGACATCAGTTGAATTTTACCACCATGGCTGATGTAGTCAATAATGACAAGGTATTGGCTCGATTCCAAGAGGAAATCGATCATGCCAATGTGAATTTCGCCAAATGGGAAAAAGTTAAAGCCTTTAGATTGACACCCGATGCATGGACAATAGATGGGGGGCACCTTACCCCTACCATGAAACTGAAAAGGAAGGCAATCAAAGAAATCTACAGCGACCTATGCAATGATATTTATGGGCATTGATTACCCAACCCTAAGGCTTCCTAAATATCAAATTTTATAAGGACTTCAACAACAAGGACATTTTTTTATAGCTATTTACTATGCATGCATAGTAATTTTCCCTATATTTGAGAGCCAATCCGTCCTTTATGAAAGATGCAACCATTGATTATGTCTTGAGAGCCACTTGGCAAGCTGTTGCTAGAATGTATAATGAACAGGCCAAATCTTTCGAATCGACAATGGCGGTAGGTTTTACCTTGTTGAGTATTGATCCGAAAACAGGAACTCCTTCAACCGCCTTAGGTCCGAAAATGGGAATGGAGGCCACCAGTCTTTCCAGGATTCTCAAAAGCATGGAGGATAAAGGGCTGATAAAGCGTAAGCCCAATCCCAAGGATGGTAGAGGGGTTTTGATACACTTGACCGATTTTGGCCTGGAGAAAAGAAAAGACTCTAAAGATGCCGTTTTGCGGTTTAATGAAGTGGTACGGGCCAATGTTACAGAGGAAAAGTTAGATTGCTTTTTTGAGGTTATGGAGACCATAAACAAACTTGTAATAGAAAAAGGTATTTATGTATAGAAGATTCAAAACAATTTAATTCAGCTATAATTATATAACTACATGAACAAGCATATTCAAAAAGTAGCGGTAATTGGTTCTGGAATAATGGGAAGTGGTATTGCCTGTCATTTCGCCAATATTGGGGTAGAAGTATTATTGCTAGATATTATTCCTAGGGAACTCGACGACAAAGAAAAGGCAAAAGGACTTTCCTTAGAAGATAAGGTGGTACGCAATAGATTGGTGAACAATGCCTTGGCTGCTGCCTTGAAATCAAAGCCATCCCCTATTTACCATCAAAAATTCGCCTCTAGGATCACTACGGGGAATCTTGAGGATGATATTGCCAAGGTATCCAAAGTGGATTGGATCATCGAGGTTGTTGTTGAGCGATTGGACATCAAGAAAAAAGTTTTCGAGAATCTCGATAAACACAGGACGCCCGGTACGTTGATCACCTCAAACACATCCGGTATCCCCATTAAATTCATGTCTGATGGGCGCAGTGATGATTTCCAAAAGCATTTCTGTGGCACCCACTTTTTCAATCCTGCCCGTTATTTAAAATTGTTCGAAATCATCCCAGGGCCAAAAACTTCGCCAGAAGTATTGGAATTCCTAAATAGTTATGGTGAAAAGTTCTTGGGCAAAACCTCTGTTGTAGCCAAGGATACGCCCGCATTCATAGGTAATCGTATCGGCATATTCAGTATCCAAAGTCTTTTCCATATGGTAAAGGATATGGGAATGACCGTTGAGGAGGTTGATAAACTGACAGGTCCGGTAATTGGTAGGCCAAAATCGGCCACGTTCCGCACAGTGGATGTCGTAGGGTTGGATACACTGGTGCATGTGGCGAATGGGATTTATGAAAATTGCCCCGATGATGAAAAGCACGAGCTTTTTAAATTGCCAGATTTCATCAATACTATGATGGAAAAAAATTGGTTGGGAAGCAAAACCGGACAAGGGTTTTATAAAAAGGTGAAAGGTGCAGATGGTAAAAGCGAGATTTTGACCTTGGATTTGGATACCATGGAGTATCGTTCTAAGAAAAGCGCAAAATTCGCCACCCTAGAACTGACCAAGACGATTGATAAGGTTGTTGACCGATTTAAAGTTCTTGTCGCAGGTAAGGATAAGGCAGGCCAATTCTATAGAAAGAGTTTTGCCGCCTTGTTCGCATATGTCTCCCATAGGATTCCCGAGATAACCGATGAGCTGTATAAGATCGATGATGCCATGAAAGCCGGTTTCGGATGGGAACAGGGTCCCTTCCAGATTTGGGATGCCATCGGACTTAAAGAAGGTCTTGATATTATGAAGGCAGAAGGTGAAAAACCTGCGGAATGGATATCTAAAATGGTAGCGGCAGGTATTGGTTCTTTTTATTCCGTAAAGGAAGGAGCTTCCTATTTCTATGATATCCCGACAAAATCAATGGTAAAAGTACCTGGACAGGATGCCTTTATCATTTTGGACAACATTCGAAAATCGAACGAGGTGTTCAAAAACAGTGGTGTGGTTATCGAGGATCTCGGTGATGGTATCTTGAATGTGGAATTCCAATCAAAGATGAACACCATTGGAGGCGATGTATTGGCCGGCTTGAACAAGGCCATTGATTTGGCCGAAAAGGATTTCCAAGGCTTGGTTGTTGGTAACCAAGCAGCCAATTTTTCTGTAGGTGCCAATATCGGAATGATATTCATGATGGCTGTTGAGCAAGAGTATGATGAGCTTAATATGGCCATTAAAATGTTCCAGGATACCATGATGCGCATGCGTTATTCGTCGATCCCGACGATCTCAGCTCCTCATGGAATGACTTTAGGCGGTGGTTGTGAATTATCCATGCATGCCGATAAGGTCGTTGCAGCCGCCGAAACCTACATTGGTCTAGTTGAATTTGGTGTTGGGGTAATTCCTGGCGGCGGTGGATCGAAAGAATTTGCACTACGCGCTTCGGATACTTTCAAAAAGAATGATGTTGAACTTAATGTATTACAGGAATATTTCTTGACCATTGGTATGGCCAAAGTATCCACTTCGGCCTATGAGGCCTTTGATTTGGGGATTCTTCAAAAAGGAAAGGATATCGTGGTGGTCAACAAAGACCGACAGATAGCTACTGCCAAGGCCTATGCGAAGTTAATGGCGGAAACAGGATATACGAAACCTATAAAACGAAAAGACATCAAGGTACTCGGCAAACAAGCCTTAGGAATGTTCTTGGTAGGAACCGACGCTATGGAGGCGAGTCATTATATCAGCGAACACGACCAAAAGATCGCCAACAAATTAGCTTATGTGATGGCAGGTGGTGATTTATCGGAACCTACCCTGGTGAGTGAACAATACTTGTTGGATTTAGAACGGGAAGCCTTCTTAAGCCTTTGCACCGAACGGAAAACCCTTGAACGCATACAGCATATGCTTAAAACGGGTAAACCATTAAGGAATTAGTATTGAGTATTGAGATAATAGTGTTAAGTAGATAGGCCATATGCATAAAGTTGAAGATTTGAAAATATGGGAAAAAGCGATGAAATTGACCAAAGAGGTTTATTTCCTTATTTCCGAATTACCTCCGGATGAAAAATATGGTCTAAGCTCTCAAATAAAAAGATGCTCGGTATCTATTCCCTCAAATATCGCTGAGGGTGCAGGTCGGAATTCCACTAAAGAATTTAAACATTTTTTGAGTATTGCGAATGGTTCTTGTTATGAACTACTTACTCAATTAATTCTAATTACAGAACTCAATTTAATCAATAAAGAAAAAGTAAAACCAGTAATTGATATATGTATTGAAATTCAAAAAATGAATTATTCATTTCAACAAAAATTATAATTCTCAATACTCAAATCTCAATACTCAATTCTAAATAGAATATGAAAACAGCATACATAGTAAAAGCATATAGAACGGCGGTTGGCAAAGCCCCTAAGGGTGTATTCCGTTTTAAACGAACCGATGAGCTGGCAGCTGAAACCATACAATACATGATGAAGGAGTTGCCCGATTTTGATAAAAAACGAATTGATGATGTCATTGTCGGAAATGCCATGCCCGAAGGATCTCAAGGGCTTAATATGGCACGGTTGATCTCTTTGATGGGGTTGGATATTGTGGATGTGCCCGGGGTTACCGTAAACCGGTTTTGTTCGTCCGGTATTGAAACCATTGGTATCGCAACAGCCAAAATACAAGCAGGAATGGCCGACTGTATTATTGCTGGGGGTGCAGAGAGCATGAGTGCTGTCCCTATGACGGGATATAAGACCGAATTGAACTATGATTTGGTCAAATCAGGACATGAGGATTATTATTGGGGAATGGGTAATACCGCCGAAGCAGTCGCGAATGAATTTAAGGTTTCAAGGGAAGACCAAGATGAATTCGCTTACAATTCACATATGAAAGCATTGAAAGCACAGGCAGAAAATCGTTTTCAGGATCAGATCGTGCCTATCGAGGTAACACAAACCTATGTGGACGAAAATGGGAAAAAGGCGACCAAAAAATATACCGTCACTAAAGACGAAGGGCCGCGAGCCGGAACTAGTTTGGAAGCCTTAGCGAATTTACGCCCTGTCTTCGCAGCTGGTGGCAGCGTAACTGCTGGCAACTCCTCCCAAATGAGTGATGGCGCAGCCTTTGTTCTGGTCATGAGTGAGGCAATGGTCAAAGAATTGAAATTGGAACCCATAGCACGGTTGGTCAATTATGCGGCCGCGGGTGTGCCGCCACGGATTATGGGTATTGGCCCTGTTGCCGCAGTCCCAAAAGCGTTGAAGCAAGCAGGACTGAAACAAAATGATATTGAGCTTATAGAACTCAATGAAGCCTTCGCCTCCCAATCACTTGCTGTAATTAGGGAGTTGGACCTCAATCAGGAAATTGTCAATGTAAATGGTGGGGCCATTGCGTTGGGCCATCCTTTGGGATGTACGGGGGCAAAATTATCCGTTCAAGTATTCGATGAAATGAGAAAGAGAAATATGCAGGGTAAATACGGCATGGTAACAATGTGTGTAGGTACAGGACAGGGAGCTGCAGGGATTTATGAATTTTTAAAATAAAGATATGAGTAATTAGAATTGAGTATTGAGACTTTGATTCTCCTGCTCAATACTCCTTACTAAATACTAAATACTAAAAAAAATGAGCACCGAAACAAAAAACGAAGATTTACTAAGAGGCGGACAATTCTTGGTCAAAGAAACCAAATGTGAAGATGTGTTTACATTGGAGGATTTGTCCGAAGAGCAACGTATGATGCGGGATAGCACCAAAGAATTTGTCGATCGCGAACTTTGGGCACATTGGGAACGCTTTGAGAAGAAAGACTATACCTACACAGAAGCCTGTATGCACAAAGCCGGTGACCTTGGACTATTGTCCGTTGCCGTACCCGAAGCTTATGGTGGATTGGGTATGGGATTTGTATCCACAATGTTGGTGTGCGATTATATATCGGGGGCAACAGGTTCGTTCAGTACGGCATTCGGAGCCCATACTGGTATCGGTACCATGCCCATTACCCTTTATGGTACCGAGGAGCAAAAGCAAAAATATGTGCCTAGATTGGCCACTGGGGAATGGTTTGGGGCCTATTGCCTAACAGAACCAGGTGCTGGATCCGATGCCAATTCGGGAAAAACCAAGGCCGTACTATCCAAAGATGGTACCTATTATTCCATTTCAGGACAGAAGATGTGGATCTCAAATGCAGGATTTTGCAATATGTTCATTGTTTTTGCCCGAATCGAGGATGATAAATACATCACTGGTTTTATTGTTGAAAATGACCCAAAAAATGGTATATCCATGGGGGAAGAGGAAAAAAAATTGGGAATTCACTCCTCCTCGACCCGTCAAGTGTTTTTCAGCGAAACCAAAGTGCCTGTTGAAAATATGCTGTCCGAACGCGGCAATGGTTTTAAGATAGCCATGAACGCCTTGAATATTGGACGAATCAAATTGGCCGCCGCTTGTTTGGAAGCACAACGACGTGTCATAGGCGAATCGGTGAAATATGCCAAGGAGCGTAAACAGTTCAATACGCCGATTATGAATTTTGGGGCGATAAAAGCAAAAATTGCCGAAATGTGTACGAATACCTATGCCGGGGAATCGGCCAGTTACCGTGCCGCCAAAAATATCGAGGATAGGATCGCCTTACGCGAAGCCGCCGGCAATACCCATCAGGAGGCCGAGTTGAAAGGGGTCGAGGAATATGCCATAGAATGTTCCATCTTGAAAGTAGCGGTTTCAGAACACGTTCAAAGTACCACCGATGAAGGCATACAGATTTTCGGGGGAATGGGATTCAGCGCGGATGCACCGATGGAGAAAGCCTGGAGAGATGCGCGAATATCCCGTATTTATGAGGGCACCAACGAAATCAACCGTATGTTGGTAGTTGGCATGCTGGTCAAAAAAGCGATGAAAGGACATGTTGATCTCTTAGGACCCGCAACAAAGGTCGGGGAGGAATTAATGGGCATCCCTTCATTCGATACCCCAGATTTTTCAGCACTTTTCGCAGAAGAAAAAGACCTGATCGCCAGATTGAAAAAAGTGTTTCTAATGGTTGCTGGTAGTGCGGTACAAAAATATGGCACAGAACTTGAAAATCACCAACAATTGATGATGTCAGCAGCCGATATCCTGATACAGATCTATATTGCCGAATCGACCCTTCTAAGAACGGAAAAAAATGCCAAACGCTTTGGTGAAGAGGCCCAAGCCATTCAAATCGCAATGTCCAAATTGTATTTGTACCATGCAGTTGAAATCGCCATTTCCAAAGGTAAGGAAGCCATAACTTCTTTTGCTGAAGGCGATGAGCAACGGATGATGCTGATGGGACTTAAACGCTTTACAAAATATACCAATAACCCCAATGTAGTGGCCTTGCGCATACAGATTGCCGATAAGGTCGCTGCGGATAACGGTTACACCTTTGACTAATTCAAATTGAGACTTTTATTTTGAAGTAAAAACCGTCCTCACGATACTGTCAGGACGGTTTTTTATTTTAGCAGGTTAGGACATAACCAAAGTCTTTTGAAAATCTACGTATTAATTTGCATTTTTTTAACAATATATTTGGATGTTGTTAAGAATTTTGCATATTTTACCACCATAAATCTAAAACAAATAGAAAAATGAAAAAAAGCCTTACACTCTTGAAAAAAATTTATTTACCCTTTTTCTTAGCCTCCTTATTTTTTGTCTCATGTACGACTGAAACCAATATCTCAGACGAAGCGGAACTCAATGCAGTTTATGCAAAGTCCGCTTCCAAAAAAGATTATATGGTTATTTTAAAGGCCGAAGAAATTCCTGATGGTTTTGAGTCCGAAATGGAAAGTTTAGGGGCTACCGTAAAATCTGTAATTCCTGAAATTGGGGTAGCTGTGGTCTCTGCAAGCGAAAATGTTAGCAATAAAATTTCTAAAAAAGGAAATGTTCGATCCGTAGTGCCTGACCTTAAAGTACAATGGATTGAGCCAAGTGATTTTGCTCCTTCAGCATCTCCGCTAAGTATAGGCAGTGATGAGTGGTTTTTTGAGGATTTGTGGGGAATGGATGCCATTGATGCTCCCGAGGCTTGGAATACGGGCCAGACCGGGGAAGGTGTGCGAGTCGCGGTTTTGGATTCTGGAATAGATGGGACCCACCCTGATTTAGCTCCCAACTTAAATACAGATCTAAGTGAATCATTTGTTCCGGGTGAAGATTGGCAGGTACAACCTGGTTTCTACTTCAATCACGGGACCCACGTTGCGGGGACTATTGCTGCAGCAGACAACGAATACGGAGTTATAGGGGTTGCACCAAATGCTGAAATTGTAGCCGTAAAGGTACTTTCGGAATTTTCAGGGTCAGGTGCCTTTAGCTGGATAAATGCTGGAATCGTATATGCGGCAGATATCGGGGCAGACGTTATAAACATGAGTTTAGGAGCAACCTTAAATAAAAATGGTTTTGCAATTGATGAAGATGGTAACCCTATTCGTTATTCACCAAAGAGTATACAAGAAGTGATACATGCGCAACAAAGAGCAATTAATTATGCCTATAGAAATGGGGCTACCATTGTAGTTTCCGCTGGTAATGGGTATACTAATTTTGACGGAAACGGTTCTACCATTAAACTACCTGCCAGTTTAAACAACGTAATCTCTGTTTCTGCCACGGCACCTGAAAGCTGGAT
>NZ_JBATHS010000046.1:0-4878 GCF_049667165.1 Maribacter sp. | reverse complement strand
CATAAATCCACACCATTCTATAAAGCCTTGAAAAAAGCAGATAAAAAAGATTGGATCATCCATCAAGGTACCATGGCAAACACCTTTCCTGTTCAAAATTCATTGGATCAATTTAGCCATTTTACCCTGGAGGGGGATTTGGTGACCATTTCAGAGCAGTTCAATCTAGGGGAAAAGCTATCCCCCTTTGCAAATTCGGGAGTAAGCATCAATGGGGAGGTATTTACGGCAAAGACCCATCCGAATTACGATGGGCCGCGAACGGTACTCGCCGATGTGTTGCAAAATGGGGAGGTCGCAAAGGATTTCTTTATTCCTGCTCATGAATATCCAAAATGGGAATATCTTAAAGGGGCAAAAAAAGAGGTGCGTACCGCCAAAAACGGCTTTGGATATAACTATAGTGAAGGCGCTATGGTCTTTCCGGATGCTTTGGACAATGCCTCCCGCACGATCATCACTGGTGAGGGAGGAAAAAGTCCATCGAGGTTCAAACATGTAGTTCAAACTTCAAAAGGATTGCGCCGATTGACCCCTATAGAATTGGAACGGTTGAACATGTTTCCTGACAACCACACCCAATTAGAGGGCGTTTCGGATACGAAACGTGCTTTTTTTATGGGTAATGCCCTAGTAGTTGGGGTGGTTGAAAAAATTGGAGAGGTCTTGTTCCGTAAAATCAACAGCTGAGGTGTGGGACTGGTTAGCAACTTTAGATCGGATTTGCAAAAAGAACAACACTTATCGATACTATTGGATGCCCTTTACAAAAAACACCTTCATCAATATCGATTTCAACGCATATCCGATTTAAAAAAGCAACTTCAAGGTATTGATCTTATATTGACCCGTAGTATGGATCAAAAGGAATTTTTAATAGATGAAAAAGCGCAATTGGATTATGTGAATGACGATCTACCTACCTTCGCTTTTGAGATCAACTACCAAAAAAACGGAAAGACAAAACAGGGTTGGCTTTTCGATCCTATAAAGAAAACTGATTTCTATGCATTGATTACGGGTATCTATTCTGATGAACCAAATAAATTTACTTCCTGCAAAATAACATTTGTGAACAGGGAAAAACTTGTTTTTTTCTTGAAGTCCAAAGCCATTACCGAAAATAGCTTGGTAGATTTCATGGAGAACTCCTTGCTAAGGGATGGAAAAATAAAAATGCCGGGGCTTGACTCCAAAACAGAAGGATACCTTTATTACTCAAAGTATAATAAGACCGAAAAACCGATCAATTTGGTTTTAAAGCTTGATTTTTTAATTGAAAATGGCTTGGCCAAGCGTTTGGTTTAACCGTATTTACAAACCCGGTGGTCGGTACGGTTTGAAATTGGGGCTGCCATGGGTTTCCATTGTGTATTTCATCGACAAACACGGTCACAATAGGGATTTTAGCAAACTAAAATTTCAGCTTTGATTATTTAGAAAACCGACCGATGGGTCGGTAAGGTCAATTTGAGTGTCTTGAAAACCAATCCAGCAACAGGTGCGATTGTTTGTCGTGGATACAGCACAATTCGTTACTTTTAGGCGTCTGCAATTCCTTAGTTTAACAATTTAATAGAACATCCCAACGAATATGGTTTTAAAATTTAGAATGTCTATACCGAGTGTACAATTGATTGCCGCGATAATGTTTGGTTTTGGCATGACCGCCATGTGCTTTGCCCAAAAGCTACCCTATAAGGATAGCGCCCTTGAAGTTGAGCTCCGGGTAAAAGACCTTCTGGGCAGAATGACCTTGGAGGAAAAAATATCCCAAATGAATATGTTGAGTTTGTCCGCATTGGAACTCGACGAAAACGAAATTGTAGATGCGGCCTCTTTAGAAAGTTTATTTCAAGGTAAAAGCATCGGTTGTTTGGAGAGCCCGTTTATAGGTGTTGATCAAATCGCAAAATTATCCGAAGCGGCTGACAGCTATCTTCGGAGTAAGACAAGACTTGGTATTCCAGCCATACAAATCGCAGAATGTCTGCATGGTCAATTGGCTTTTGGCGCCACTATTTTCCCACAGGCCATAGCCCAAGGAAGCACTTGGAACCCTGAGTTGATACAAAAAATGAGTTCGGTGATTGCGGAAGAAGCAAGTCTTTCCGGAGTGGACCAAGCCTTATCCCCTTTGTTCGATTTGGCTCGGGATCCGAGATATGGAAGGGTTGAAGAGTGTTATGGGGAGGATCCCTATCATGTCGCTGAAATGGGAAAGGCTTTTGTTATAGGCATGCAGGGAGACCCTGAATTCACAAAAAACCAAATTCCGGATAACAAACTAATGTGTACGGCAAAACATTTTGTGGCCTATAGCACCCCTATTGCAGGGATTAATCTTGGTCCAAATAATGTTGGTCCCAGGGATTTAAGGGATTTACATATGTATCCGTTCAAAAAAGTGATTCAAGAGGCCAATATCTATTCGGTAATGCCCGCTTATAATGAGGTAAATGGAATTCCAATGCACAGTAACGAATACCTTATGAAAGATATTTTACGTGGGGAGTTGGGTTTTAAGGGTTATGTGTTTTCTGATTATGAAGCGATTTGGATGTTGGAACACTTTCATGAAGTAACCTCTGATAAGGCCGAAACTGCCATTCAGACCCTCATGGCCGGTATTGATTTGGAGGCGCCCAAACCCTATGCTTTTTCAGAATTGGCGGAATTGGTCAAAACCGGAAAGATCGATAGTACCTTGATCGATCAAGCCGTCTTTAATATATTAACGGCTAAATTCAAGGCCGGTCTATTCGATAAACCTTATAGCGCCCCGCATAAGGTGTCGGATCTAATCCACACCCAAAAATCAAAAGCTTTGGCGCGTGAAATAGCGGAAGAGTCCATCATCCTACTTAAAAATGAAGCCGATCTATTGCCGTTGGATGTTTCCAAAATTCGGTCTATTGCGGTTATTGGCCCAAATGCGGATCAAGTGCAATATGGCGATTACAGTGCAACGAAGGACAATGCCTCGGGAGTAACCCTGTTAGAGGGAATAAAAAATTATGTGCACAACGGGGTGAAGGTGAATTATTCCCACGGTTGCACCATTACGGGTCTTGATGATGGTGATATCCCCGCAGCGGTTGCGGTGGCAGAGCAAAGCGATGTCGTGGTACTGGTCATTGGCGGAACCAGTATGACCCTTTCGGGCATTGGATGGGGTAAGGAAATTCCCGGAGACTTCGCAACTTCTGGTGAGGGGTTTGACAGAACAGACTTGACACCCCCAGGCATTCAACCCGAATTGATTCGGGCCATCCATAAAACTGGAAAACCCATCGTGTTGGTCATGGTACACGGAAGAGCATATTCCATTGCTTGGGAAAAAGAACATATTCCGGCCATTATCGAGGCTTGGTACCCAGGAGAAGAAGGCGGGAATGCGATAGCCCGAATTTTGTTTGGGGATGTGAATCCGTCAGGTAAGTTGCCGGTTACCGTTCCTAAAAGTGTGGGGCATCTTCCTTCCTTTTACAATACGAAACCTTCGGGAAAAGGCTTTTATCACAAACCGGGTACCAGGGAAAAACCCGGAAGGGACTATGTGTTTTCCTCGCCAGATCCGCTTTTCCCATTCGGACATGGCCTGAGCTATACCCAGTTTGAGTATTCTGATTTGAATGTTGGGGATACAAAATTGGATATGGACGGATCCATACATCTTTCCGTGAACATAAAAAACATTGGGGGAATGACAGGTAAGGAAGTCGTTCAGATTTATATCAATGATAAGGTAAGCTCGGTGACCACACCCATAAAAGTATTGAAGGAATTTAGGAAAATAGAACTGGTACCGGCCCAAACATCCACATTGGATTTTGTCATCCCCATCGAAGAATTAGGCCTTTGGGACAAGGATATGCGGTATAGGGTTGAGCCAGGGGAGTTTGAAATTATGGTAGGAAGTTCGTCGGAAGATATACGGCTTAGAAAAACCATCCAAATACATTGATTCCGAAAATTAACATAACACATTGTTAATCAAAGTGTGAAATTAGGTTTTGAAATGATTTTCCACTACCTTATGACATTATGACACATTTAGATATTGCAGAAAACAAAGCTTTTTTAGAAAAGTCCATTCACCATTTAGAAGCCACTGGTTTTGAAGAAATCAAAGCTGATATGGATGGATACGAGACCCCAAAATCCTTTTTGAAAAAAGGAAGTGACATTAAGATTACGCCTGATATCGTGGCCCTTAAAAACGGAATGAAATATTTCTTTGAGATTAGCCTTAAATCAGAAAATCCATTGATGCTTAAATCAAAATGGTTGTTTCTTGACACCTTGAGCAGAATGAGGTCCAATAGGTTTAGGATCATAACCACAAAAGGGCATTATAAGTTCACAGACTCTATGTTAGAGGATATTAACCTTACGAACAAGGAGCCTATTAGAATTTAGATTTTTTTTAAAGATTCATCCCTTTTGCATAGCTCGAGACAAAATCCTCTACTTCTCCTAGTTCGATAAATCTTTATTTTTTATCAATTTCAATCTGTATAAAATACCTTTGATGATGATGGGCCATGCAAGTAACCTGGCCAGATTCATCTCTTATGGAACCAAATCGGGGTGATCCCACGACTTCTTGGTCAAATTTCTTAATTCGGTTTATAAGATGAACCCTAATTTAAAGCCAAGAAGGTCCGTGTTATATTGATTATAATTGTAAAGGGTTGAATGATGGTTGTTTAATTATTCGATAAATTAAAAGTCGTACCGTGTTTATTTTTTTAACATGGCCACATGCGGAATTCCGTCTTCTAAATATTCCTCACCATCCTGCACAAACCCAAGTGCGTTGTAAAACTTCAAAAGGTATTTTTGCGCAGATATACGCATTGTAGTTTCATTGTA
>NZ_JBATHS010000045.1:0-24178 GCF_049667165.1 Maribacter sp. | reverse complement strand
GGAGAAGCCTCCACCCTTTTCGTCCCAAATCTTACCATAAACTTAACCTACTTATGCTATGGCAACACTAAAATACTGGTATTGTGGTAAATAAAAAAGAAATTTTAACAAATTTTAGGTTTATATTCCGCGGCAAATGCGCAATACAACCTTTAAAAGGTAAGGTTAACCCTGTTAATTACTGGGGTTTTCATAAATAAAAAAGGTAGGACAATGTCCTACCTTTTTTCCCCAAATCTTACCATGAACTTAACCTACTTATGCTATGGTCCAGCAAACATAATGCTTAACTCCAAAGCCGTGAAAGGTTTTAGACAAACTCCCTGTTCTCTGGTTGAAATGCGTATTACAATGGTTATGATTACAGCTGATGTAGGAAAGGTGTGTCTATTCTAGGATAAAGAGTAAATCGAGTGGGAGACTTCGCCATTTGATGTGCTTGATTCGACCATCTATTTTAAAGAACCGTTTATCGTAGTTTCAAAATAGGGTCACATAAAAATAAAAAGGTGGGGCATTGCCCCACCTTTTTCCCCAAATCTTACCATGAACTTAACCTACTTATGCTATGGTCCTCCAAACATAGTGCATAACTCCAAAGTGATGAAAGGTTTTAGATGAAAACCCATATCCTTGGTTAAAGTGTGAAGATTAATGGATAAATAGGCTTTTTGCCCTCGCCCACGACCGTTTAATTGGGCGAAGTGTAAATTGCTAAGGGATAACTATCGATGTGAAGGGTGTAACTCTATACGATAAAGAGTAAATCGAGTGGGAGACCCCGAAAAATGACGCTGATGATGCGATTTTCCAAATTTTGAATTTCGCCCGTGGCAGCTGCAAATTGTAATCTCATTAAAATAAAAAAGGTGGAGAAGTCTCCACCTTTTTTGCCCCAAATCTTACCATGAACTTAACCTACTTATGCTATGGTACGCCTAAAGTAGGCGGGCCTACTTCCTTATAGACTATAAACACGATAAACAGCGTATATTATCGATGAAATGCACATTTTGATGTATTTCATCGATAAAGCCCTTAGTAGGCTCTTTCGTTCTTTCCTTCAAAAAAGTTGATGAATGCCCTGTTGACGACTTTGTTTCCTCCCGCCGTAGGATAGTTTCCGGTAAAATACCAGTCTCCTAGATTGAGCGGACACGCTGCATGTAGACTTTCTATGGTTTGGTAGATGATCTTGACTTCAGCCCTCATGTCGTCGGGACTTAATAATTCGCCGATCTTTTCGGAAATCTGATTCGCCGAGAACGGGGCGTAGAATTCCTTTACATAGTTCACAATTTCATGATCCTTTGAATTGACCTGCTCAACACATTTATTGTAAATCAATGCTACCTGATCCAATGTGTTATGATCCTCATGAAGGGCAAGGGCAGCCTTAAAGGCTATAAAGTCCTCGAGTTTGGCCATATCAATACCGTAACAATCGGGATACCTGATTTGGGGAGCTGATGAAACAACGATGATTTTTTTGGGTGATAACCGATCCAATATTCTTAAAATACTTTTTTTAAGGGTAGTGCCCCTGACAATACTATCATCGATAATAACAAGATTGTCATTCTTTTTAACAGAACCGTATGAAATATCATAAACATGGGCAACCAGATCATCCCTACTACTGTCCTGTGTAATGAAGGTTCTGAGCTTTGCATCCTTAATGGCCACCTTTTCTATTCTTGGCCGTATTTCAAGAATTTCATGCAATTCTTTTTGGGTTATTTTTGAGCCGATCGAAAGGATTTGTTCTTCCTTCCTTGAATTCAAATAATTCTGGGCTTCTTTTACCAGACCAAAGAACGAAGTTTCCGCCGTGTTCGGTATGTATGAAAAGACCGTATTCTTAATATCATGGTCTATAGCCTTCAGGATTTGAGGAAAAAGTAGCTTGCCCAGTTCCTTGCGTTCCTGGTAGATTTCCTTATCACTTCCCCTTGAAAAATAAATCCGCTCAAACGAACAGGCCTTTCTTTCTTTGGGTTCTAATATTTCCTTGATCGAGGAGCTGCCGTCTTTTTTGATGATAATGGCATGGCCAGGATCAAGTTCTTTGACTTCTTCAAAAGGCACGTTGAAAACGGTTTGTATGGCAGGTCGTTCAGAAGCCACAACAACAACTTCATCATCCTTATAGAAATACGCAGGCCTAATGCCTGATGGGTCTCTAAGTACGAAGGCGTCCCCATGACCCAGCATTCCGGCCATCGCATACCCCCCATCCCAGTTTTTTGCAGCTCTCTTGAGGATTTTATTCAGTTTCAATCTTTCGGCGATCAAGGGGGAAGCCTCCATTTTGTTATAACCTTCCTTTTTGATCTGTTTGTATAATTTGGCAACGGCATCATCCAAAAAATGACCTATCTTCTCCATTACCGTCACAGTGTCGGCCATTTCTTTGGGATGTTGTCCGATTTGTACAAGGTTTTCGAAAAGCTCATGAACATTAGTCATATTAAAATTACCCGCGACAATGAGGTTCCGATGCATCCAATTGTTCTGTCTTAGGAAAGGGTGTACATTTTCGATACTGTTCTTTCCAAAAGTCCCATAGCGGACATGTCCTAAAAGCACTTCACCAATGTATGGAATATTCTTTTTCTGGGCTTCGACATCATCCTTGTATTCGGGGTGTTCTTGAAACGCCACATTGATACGGTCATTGATTTGGTCGAAAATATCCTGTATGGGCTGCTGTGCTACGGAACGAACACGGCTCATATAACGTTCGCCAGGGTTCACATCAAGTTTTATGCTTGCAAAACCAGCGCCGTCCTGTCCGCGATTGTGCTGTTTTTCCATCATCAGGTACATCTTGTTCACCCCGTAAAAAGCCGTACCGTATTTTTCTTTATAATAGGATAATGGTTTGAGTAAACGGATTACCGAAATACCACATTCATGCTTAATTGCGTCGCTCATCGCTTCTATAGATTAAAAAAGCCCTGGCGATTTTTGCAGGGCGTAGTATTATTGTAATTCAATATCAAATTGGGTCAATGCCTTAAATTGATGCATTCTCTTATTTATTTGTTTCCTGTCAAGAGCTACCATTCTTTCGGTACCGAAACGTTCAACACAAAAAGAAGCTAGATTGGACCCATGGATAACCGCATTTTTTAAATTGTTGAATGATGTATTACCAGTTGCGGCTAAATATCCGGCAAATCCCCCCGCAAAGGTATCGCCTGCCCCTGTGGGGTCGAACACCTCTTCCAAAGGCAATGCAGGGGCAAAGAAAACATCCTCCTTATGAAACAACAAAGCCCCATGTTCCCCTTTTTTAATGACTACATATTTAGGCCCCATTTTCTGGATTTCCTCTGCCGCTTTTACCAATGAATATTCATGAGTGAGTTGCCGGGCTTCCTCATCATTGATGGTGATCACATCGGTACGTTTTATAACTTGCATCAGTTCTTCCAGGGCATTATCCATCCAAAAATTCATGGTGTCCAGAATAACCAATTTGGGCCTTTTTGTCATTTGATCGAGCACACTCATCTGAATGTTGGGGTGTAAATTACCCAACATGACCACTTCGGCATTCTTGAAGTTTTCGGGCACCACAGGCTTGAAATCGGCCAAGGTGTTCAACTCGGTCACCAAGGTGTCCCTTGAATTCAAATCGTTGTGGTATTTGCCTTTCCAGAAAAAGGTCTTGCCCCCTTTTACCACTTCGAGTGATGAAATATCAATATTCTTATTCTTGAGTAAATCGATATATTCTTGCGGAAAATCATCGCCAACGATAGATACAATGGCCGATTGTACATCAAATTGAGAGGCCGCAAGGCCTATGAAGGTTGCTGCACCACCCAAGATCTTATCTGTTTTTCCGAAAGGGGTTTCGATAGCATCGAAGGCAACGGTGCCGACAATCAACAATTTTCCCATCAAATGAAATTTTGGTGCAAATATACAGTATTGAAATTCCAATAACCACCCCTGTTGATATCAAATCATTAAATTTATTGACGGGCACATTTTTTTTAGCAGTGGCAAAATTGGAAGTCTCCAAAATGTTCCAATTCGATCATTTTGGATACAACAGCATTTATATTTTAGGGTATGGCTTACTTCCTCCCAAAATCGGCCGGGATTTCCCCCCAGGCCTTGGTTTCCCATTTTACGATAGGGGTGGTGTAAGAATTGGTTTTTAACCACGTAATGGCCCTGCGCACCAAATCAAATAGATCTTTGTTTTCAGTGGTTTCCACTAACTTGGTGTTGCAGGTCTTTTTTCGAACCCAACTCATGGCCGTTCTCGAGTCGGTATAGATAATACGGTCGCTCTTGTGCTGCATTAAAAAGGCGAGCCCATGCACAATGGCCAAAAATTCCCCTATATTATTGGTTCCTTGTTTAAATGGCCCTTGCTTGAATAGTTTTTTACCTGACTTCGTGTCGACCCCTTGGTACTCCATGACCCCTGGATTGCCACTTGATGCGGCATCTACGGCAATGGAATGATAGTCGGGCTCCCCGATCATAAGCAGCTGCTCTGGGGATAAGCTTGGGCTTGAATTCTTTTTCCCCTTGTATTCCTCATAATTCGAATTATAGGCCTTTTTAGCCTGATCAAAGGTGGGGAACGATTTGTATTGGGCCCCTTTATGACCTGTTATAGCCGCTTTACAATCATCCCAACTAGTATAAACCCCGGGTCGTTTGCCTTTCCAGACGACATAGAATTTTTCTTTTTTCGCCATTAATGGTCCGTTAACAATTCAGCTATGATTCTTGGATAATGCGCATATTCCAGCGCATGCACTTTCTCTGCAATCGCATCCGCACTATCTTCAGGACGTATTTCTATTTTCGCCTGATGAATGATGGTCCCTTCATCGTAATACTCATTGACATAATGAATGGTAATACCCGATTCCCTTTCCCTATTTTCCTTTACGGCATGATGTACTTTCGCCCCATACATACCTTTACCCCCATATTTGGGTAACAAGGCAGGGTGAATGTTTATGATCTTGTTTGGGAAGGCCTTAATGATCTTTTCAGGGATTTTCCAGAGAAACCCGGCTAGGACGATCAAGTCAGGATGCGCTCCCTTAAGAATATCGAGTACGCAATCGGTGTCCTTAAAAGCCACTTTGTTGAAATATAAGGCACTGACATTCAATCTGTTGCAGCGGTCCAAAACTTTGGCATCCCTTTTGTTAGTGAGTACGATGGCTACAGTAACATTAGGCTTATCCTGAAAATACCGAATTATATTTTCAACATTGGATCCAGAACCAGAGGCAAATAGAACAATTTGTTTGGTTTTCAAAAATAATGGATTTTAATATGAAAAATAGCATTGTTGTTTTCAGTATTCCGTAAAGAAAAAGAACCCGGATTAAAGAACATAGCAGGCACACTAAAATAAAAAGGGGCTATAATCGACGACCTATGAACTTTTCTTAAAACGTTACCGAAGAAATTATTTTGGGCTAAATTAATACTCTTGTGTTTAAATTTCTTAAATTACTAGACATTTTAACCTTAAAAGCTATTATTAACACCAAAGTTTTTTATTTTTGCCAACAATTTAAATTTTTAAAACCAAAATTATTATGTCAGACATTGCATCAAGAGTTAAGGCTATCATCGTTGATAAGTTAGGAGTTGATGAAAACGAAGTTGTATCAGAAGCTAGCTTTACTAACGATTTAGGGGCGGATTCACTGGATACGGTTGAATTGATTATGGAGTTCGAGAAAGAATTCGATATTCAAATCCCTGATGATCAAGCTGAAAATATCGCAACAGTTGGCCAAGCCATAAGCTATATAGAAGAAGCGAAGTAATCTTATGATTGCTTGAACACGTTAATAATTATCCATGCGGTAAATATGCTGCATGGATATTTTTATTTAATTTACACTTAGCTTATTAATAAAAAATTAGCACAATGCAATTAAAGCGAGTTGTAGTTACTGGATTGGGTGCCTTGACACCTATTGGCAACAATATTGAGGAATATTGGGATGGCCTGGTCAAGGGTAAAAGTGGCTCTGCACCCATTACTTATTTTGATACTGAAAAGTATAAGACCAAGTTCGCCTGCGAACTTAAAAATTTCAATGCCGAAGATTATTTTGACCGAAAAGAAGCGCGTAAACTAGATCGTTTTGCACAATATGCACTGGTTTCCTCGGATGAGGCCATACTTGATTCCAAGTTGGATCTTAATGTCGTCGACAAATTTCGAGTGGGTGTAATCTGGGGAGCAGGTATCGGTGGACTGGAGACTTTTCAAAACGAAGTGATAAACTTTGCAGAAGGCGATGGTACACCAAGATTCAATCCTTTCTTTATCCCTAAGATGATTGCGGATATTGCCCCAGCCAATATTTCAATTAAGCACGGCTTTATGGGTCCTAATTATACAACAGTTTCTGCCTGTGCATCAGCTGCCAATGCGATGATAGATGCCCTAAACTACATTCGATTAGGCCATTGCGATGTTATTGTTACCGGTGGTAGCGAGGCTGCTGTTACCTTGGCAGGCATGGGAGGGTTTAATGCCATGCATGCGCTTTCAACTAGAAATGACAGTCCTGAAACTGCTTCAAGACCTTTCGATGCCACCAGGGATGGCTTTGTATTGGGGGAGGGTGCAGGAGCCCTAATTTTGGAGGAGTATGAACATGCAAAAGCAAGAGGGGCAAAAATATACGCAGAGGTTATGGGTGGCGGACTTTCAAGTGACGCCTACCATATGACCGCACCACATCCTGATGGAATTGGTGTAGTAAAGGTTATGGAAAATTGCTTAAGGGATGCAGGTTTAGGCATTGAAGAGGTTGACGCCATAAATACCCACGGTACTTCCACGACTTTAGGTGACGTTGCGGAACTGAAAGCCATATCCCAAGTTTTTGGCGATCATGCGCCAAAAATCAACATCAATTCCACAAAATCAATGACCGGCCATTTATTGGGTGCGGCAGGGGCGATTGAAGCTATCGCTTCCATATTGTCAATGGTACATGGTATTGTTCCTCCAACGATAAACCATACAACGGTTGATGAAAATATTGACCCAAAACTCAACCTTACCTTAAACACGGCCCAAAAAAGGGATGTGAAGGTTGCTATGAGCAACACTTTTGGGTTTGGCGGTCATAATGCCTGTGTTGTTTTTAAGAAAATCAGTTAATCAACCCATGAATTTCCCATCCAATATATTTAATTCCCATTCCAAACAGGATGGGGATTTTTTTTTGGGTATCACCGATATTCTTGGCTTTAAGCCAAAGAAATTGGAAATATATAAAAAGGCCTTTTTGCATAGATCGTTGAATAAAAAAGACAAAAAAGGCAACCCCATGAATTATGAACGACTCGAATTTCTTGGCGATTCGATGTTGGGAACCATTATTTCGAGATATCTATATAATGAAGTTCCCGAAGGAGATGAGGGATATCTAACCAAAATGCGTTCAAAAATAGTAAGTAGGGAACATTTGAACGAATTGGGGAAAGATCTGAATTTGATAAAATTTGTGGAAAGCAGAATTCCCAAAACCCATTTCGGCGATAATATACACGGGAATGTTTTTGAAGCCTTGGTAGGTGCCATTTATTTAGATCGAGGATACAACTATTGTGAAAAATTCATCCGTCAAAGAGTGATTGTTCCCTATGTTGATATTGAACAGTTGGAAGGCAAAGTCATTAGCTATAAGAGTCTGATCATCGAATGGTGCCAAAAACAAAAAAAAGCCTTTAACTTCGATGTATATGAAGATACTGGCAACGATGAATTAAAGCATTTTGCAGTGAAGTTATCCATTGGGGACAAAGTTGTGGCCAAAGCGCGTGCAACTTCTAAAAAGAAGGCAGAGGAACGCGCTTCAAAACGCGCCTTCTTCGCCCTTCAGGACAGGATAGGTTAAATCTGCCCCAAGAAAATGAAAATATATCATTCAAGATCGATCAAAAATGGCTTTCGCCTTTAGTGGCCTAGGCAGTATATTTTATTAATCATATATTTACGCTTTTGTAGGGAAATGGCAGCAGTGCATAAAATTAGCGTGGATTTTTACGAGGAATCCTTTACCCTTATCGCATTACATAGTACTATGCCCGATTTTTCAATCGTGTATGCCATAAACAAGGTACTCATGTCAAAATTCGCAAGGGCACCAAAAGATCTGGAATTGTCAGAATACAAGGCATTTCCATTTTTTGAATGGCAAGACGATACCCAAGACCGGTATTGGTTATTGATTTCAAATGAGAGTACCAAAAAAGAGCGTTTGATACGGGATGGCCTTTTTCAGGATGAACCTTCCTTCGCAAAACACCATTTGGTTCCAGAATACAAAGAGGTCGATTATTTCATCAAGATTGAACACGATGATGATATTAACGAAGCCCTATTGTTAAAGGAATTACTGACGATACCAAGAATAATCACTGCATACAGTGTGGATGCAGATGTATTGAAATCAAGAAACAACTTAATTTTTTAATGAATGCCAAATAAAAAAAAGACGAAAATAGTTGCAACGCTGGGCCCTGCTACAAGTAGTAAGGAAGTAATCATGGATATGATAGAAGCTGGTGTTGATGTCTTTAGGATTAATTTCTCGCACGCCGACTATGAAGATGTAAGGCAACGTGTACATATGATTCGCGAAATCAATGCCGAAATGGAGACCAATATTGCCATTTTGGGCGACTTGCAAGGACCTAAGTTAAGGGTTGGTGTAATGGCGGAAGAAGTGGTTGTTGCTCCCGGTGATGAAATTACCTTCGTAACCGGTGAGCCATTCGAAGGAAATTCAGAAAGGGTTTATATGAATTATGACGCTTTTCCAAAAGACGTGAATCCCGGAGAGCGAATTTTGTTGGATGATGGGAAATTGATGTTCGAAGTGCTATCAACCAACAAGAAAGACCAAGTTAAGGCCAAGGTAATTCAAGGAGGGCCACTAAAATCGAAAAAAGGGGTGAACTTACCCAATACCAATATCTCATTGCCGGCACTTACCGAAAAAGATATCAAGGATGCCATTTTTGCGATTTCGCTGGATGTGGACTGGATTGCATTGTCCTTTGTGAGACATAGTCAGGACATCATTGACCTACAAAATATTATCAAGGAACATTCAAAACACAAAATACCGATTATTGCCAAAATTGAAAAACCGGAGGCGGTTGAGAATATTGATAAGATTGTCTCTTATTGCGACGGCTTGATGGTGGCCCGTGGAGATTTGGGCGTTGAGGTCCCTGCCCACGAGGTTCCTTTGATCCAGAAAAAATTGGTATTACGTGCCAAAAAGGCCAGAATACCCGTTATTATTGCCACCCAGATGATGGAGACCATGATTACCAGTCTTACACCCACAAGGGCGGAAGTCAATGATGTGGCCAATTCAGTGATGGATGGTGCAGATGCGGTGATGCTTTCCGGTGAAACCTCGGTCGGCAATTACCCCGTACAAGTGATAGAAAAAATGGCGAGTATCTTGATCAGTGTTGAGAATTCTGAGCTGATCTCTGTGCCACAAGAACCCCCTAATATTAGAACGAATAGATATATTACGAAATCAGTGTGTTATCATGCGGCCATTATGGCCAATGAGATAAAGGCCAAGGCCATCTCTACCTTGACCAATAGCGGCTATACGGCTTTTCAAATCTCCGCTTGGAGGCCTAGTGCCCATATTTTGGTATTTACCTCCAATAGAAGGATTTTGACCCAGCTGAATTTACTTTGGGGGGTTAAGGCTTTTTATTACGATAAGTATGTTTCAACCGATGAGACTATTGAGGATGTGAATGGCATCGCATGTAAAAAGGGGTTTTTGGAAGTAGGTGATATGTTGATCAGTTTGGCGGCTATGCCTATTAAGGACAAGGGAATGGTGAACACCCTAAGGGTTACTGAGATCCAAACCTGCAACTATTAATAGCATCCAAATTCTCGTAAATCGTATAGGTGGTTTATTTATTTCTTGCGTGATGTATAAAAACAAGGTTCATTACGTAATCCTTAACCAGACTATTGGTGTTTTCTAGTTGCTGGTCATTTCTTAAAATAAACCTATTACCATAAAATAAAGGTAAAACGATCAGAAACCTTTCGTATTCTTGACCCCGCTTCCTCACCATGTGATAAATGAAAGAATGACATTTGATATTGCTGCCAAATGCCATTCTGACATTTTTTATTAGGACTTCTTTAATAATTATAAGAATAAATTCTTAAGGGAATTTTAATTTTTTTTAGTGCTTTGCCCCAATGTAGGTTTCGGCATTCATTTTGCTCTGTCTCAGATGATTTTTTGAATGATTGTTTAACGTAAATCTTTTGTAGTTATGGGTACTTTAGCAACAATTGGAAACAAAAATTTGGCAAAATCAACTTCGAACGGCTTCACTTTCCCGACTTGGTTTGATGAAATGGTCAATCAAGACCTACCTTCTGTTTTCACGGCCAATTTCAACATGGGCATAACACTCCCAAAAGTAAATATCAGGGAAACCAAGGACGCCTATTTTGTTGATATGGCAGTGCCAGGAATGAAAAAATCGGATTTCCATATCGATTTGGAAAATAAGGTGCTATCCATTTCATCAGAAATGCACCAAAACGATGAAAAGGAGGAAGAAAAGTATACCCGAAGGGAATTTGGATACGCCTCGTTTAAACGTTCCTTCTCACTACCGGAAACCATAAAGGAAGAGAAGATAAAGGCTATGTATACCGATGGGATTCTTAGCGTACATCTTCCCAAGAAGGAAGAGGCCATTCAAAAACAGCCAAGAAGTATTAAGATTTCATGAGAATTAGCAACGGAAATCGGCATCGCCGATTTCCGTTTAATTTTCGTTGTAAATGAAGGTTGGTCTCTTTGGTATTCACGATGAGCGCATGTGTTGAGGCACTGAGAACAAATCCGTAGTCGGATTTTTCTGGCCAATCTATTAAATTCAAATGTAGAAGTAGTAAAGAACCACGGAATAATGAGCACCAATGTCGCGCATGCGATGTGCTGCAGCATAAAATAATCGCTAATTATAAAATTAAGGTACAATGAAAAAATATAGTATACTGGTTTTGTCTGCACTTTTAACAATGAGTTGCAATAGCCAGGAAAATAAAACTAAGGACAACGCCCAAATGAAAGGGAACGAAGAACAACTTACTGAAACCCCAAAAGGAAGCTGGAAAATAAATAAGGAATTCGATGAGGATGGCAACCTTATTCGTTACGACTCAATCTATTCATGGTCCTCGAATACGGACCTTGATGATCTTGCCACTATGGATAAGGACAGTGTCTTAAAATCGATGCAATCGAGGTTCTATCGAAGTTTTTCCGACTTTAATGGGGAAGGTTACCCCGGATTTTTCAGCGAGGATTCACTATTTACCAAACAGTTTTTTACAAACGATTTTTTTGAAAGCGAATTTGGGCAAGATTTTATGGATATCGACCGGGTCAGGGAACGTATGGAACATATGCAACGAAAGTTTTTGGAACGTTACCAATCCGAATTGGGAAAACAGGAAGAGGGAGGTTCGAAAGATTAGTCTGTGTATTGCAAGGGATACGTTTGATGTTATGCCATGAAAGACACCTTATTGG
Source organism: Maribacter sp. (assembly GCF_049667165.1). Lineage (GTDB taxonomy): Bacteria > Bacteroidota > Bacteroidia > Flavobacteriales > Flavobacteriaceae > Maribacter_A. Next base: position 12,554 of record NZ_JBATHS010000045.1, on the reverse strand, counting down.
TAAGAACTTCAACTAAATAAAGACCGAGGCGCCCTAACACTCGGTTTTTTTATAGCGTTTGTCACCCGATATACATGCGTATCAATAAACATATGTCCTTCCCCAGGGTTTCACTTAAAGGGTACTGAACCCAGAGATTAGGTAGGTGACGGGGTTAACCCAATCATAATGAATGGGGGTGGGCCATTTCAATTCTACAAAAGCCCCCAACTTCGAAAGAGGCACGAAGCGTGGTTTAAGTTGCCTTGAACAGGATAGGCAGTGTTTAAAACAATTCTTACGGAACCAGGATTTCCAATGATTTTTCCAATATGGAAATGTTCAAATTTTTATCGGTTATTTCAAAGAGCTCACCATCTATCTGCGATTCAAAATAATCACCATTGCTTTTGCTCAGGTATAATTCTTTCGTTTGAAAACTTTTGGCTTCCGGTAACCAATACACCTTTCTCAATAGGATCAGAATACCAAACCACAGCATTTTCAATCTATTGATTCTTGAAACGATCAATACATCCAAAAGACCATCCTGCAAAGACGCTTTTGGTGTAAGGCTCACATGGTAGCCCATTTCATTTGAATTGGATATCAGTATAATAAAGGGATTGACCAATTGGTTCATATCGTTGATGCGAACTTCGAGGTTTCGGTTTCGTCCCATATCCCGAAAAGAAGTAAGACAGGCATTCAAGTACCCATAAAGGGTGCGTTTCTGGGAAGATTCATAATGTTTGATCACACTAGCATCGAAGCCAATACCCATATTGCTGAAAAAATAACGGTTATTGATTTGCCCAACATCGATTTTGATTGACTTCTTGTTTTTAATAATGGCCAATGCCTTCCTTATATTTTTAGGAATTTGTAGGTTGGAGGCCAAACCGTTGCCAGAACCCATTGGAATGATACCCATGGGTATATCCGTGCCGACAAGACACGAGGCGACTTCGTTGATTGTCCCATCTCCACCACATGCCACGATAATAGCGGCGTTCTCAGTAATTGAATCTTTCGTTAGGGCAGCGGCATGCTTTTTATAGGCAGAATGTTTTACCGTCAGATGATGTACGTTTTTTACAAAATAGGGTTCAAGAAATGACTTGGTCAATGGGGATTTCCCGTGACCTGAGATAGGATTAACGATAAAATGGATTTCTATCATTTATCTGTATCCTTTAATTTTAACCCATCATTATGGTATAGATAATCGGCTACTTGATAATTCGATATGGCGGTACGTAGAAAGGTGTAGTCTATTTTCAGCGGGAGTAAACTGTTATCCCCTGAATTCCATTGATAGAAGTTGGCTGTATTCCCATCACCCAAAACCATCACTTTGTCGTCTTTCAAATAGCCCAGTTTGCGATAGTTGCCTATAAGGGCGCGCTCATTGGAAGGTTTCATTTTTAAGATGTTTTGGCCGAATAGATTGGATCGGTAATCCCATTTGAGCTGGGCAAATAATGTTGGGAACATATCGATCTGTGAACTTAGATTATCTATATGAAGGGGGTGTGCATCGGGGAGGTTAAAGATCAATGCGGGAATATGATAGTTTTTGATATCCAATTCCCAACGCCCTGCACTACTGGCGCAATGGTCGCTCATAATAACAAATACCGTATTCGTATACCAAGGTTTGGTCTGTGCCGTTTTTAGGAATTCGCCTATGGCATAGTCGGTATATTTGATACCTCCTTTTCTCCCAGTACCTGAGGGAATATCTATTTCCCCTTCAGGATAGGTAAAAGGCTTGTGATTGGAAGTGGTCATGACAAAATCAAAAAACGGTTTTCCGGTTTCATGGGCTTTATCGGCTTCCTTGATGACCTTATTGTAGATATCGGCATCGCAAACACCCCAGGCATTCTCAAAGGTAACTTCATTGTCCTCGATGTTTGTTCGGGTTGTCGTAATGTTTTTGTCCAAAAGAAAACCACGCCCCCTGTCAATGATATTGAAACCGTTTCCGCCAAAATAGGTATTCATATTATCGAAATACCCATCGCCACCATAGAAGAAATTCCGTTCATAGCCTTTTTCCTTGAACACTTCGCCAATGGTGAAAAGACCCAAATTGTTTTTACGTTTCACGATACTTCGTCCTGGAGTTGGGGGAATGGACAAAGTTATTGCTTCCATTCCCCTAACGGTGCGGGTACCGGTGGCATATAGATTCGTAAAGAACAAACCCTTATTGGCCAAGGAATCCAATGTGGGGGTAATATTATAATTACCCCCAAGCGAATTCAGGTATTTCCCACTAAGACTCTCAATACAGATAAAGATGATATTCGGTGTAAGCACTGTAGTTAAGCTATCCGAATTTTTTACAAATCGGAAAAGCTCATTATTTAAGGGATGTTCAAAGGTGTCACCATGGTCCTGAAACACTTTTTTTACTGTTGCAAATGCCTCTTTATCAGGTATTGTCCTATAGAATTCCGAATAGGCGAGTTCATTGTTATTGAATGCGGCGAAAAAAGAATAAATACCTGCCTTTGAAAGTTCGTTGTTAAAACGGTTTGGGGACCATTCTGCCTGATCATTGGTTATGAAACCAACAGACACGAATACAATAACGAACCAAGGTGCCGAAGCCATCAGTTTCTGTTTGAACGGTGTTTTGTTTTGATAAGTACTTCGAAATACCCCGAATTTATTGGTTACAAAAAGGGTTACTGCCACTAAGGCCATCAAAGATGTCAATAGAATGGGTAAGGGATAGGATTCATTGATATTCTTGACCACCTCATAGGTGTAAATCAGGTAATCGACCGCTATAAAATTGAACCGCCTTTGAAATTCGTCCCAAAAGGTGAACTCGCCGAAAAATGAAAAATAGATAATCAGAATTCCCAAAAAGAACCCAAAAGATGTAATGGTTCTATCCACAGCGGAACCATACCATTTCACCGGGAACAGCAATAAATAGAGGAGATAAGGTATATTAAAGAATGCGATGGTAGCCAAGTCGTAAAGAAAACCAGTGGCAAAGGTCCGTACTACCTCGAATACCCCTTTATCCACTTCAGAATTATCCCAGATCAAAAAACTAAGGCGTACTAAAAAGGAAATTGCTAAAAAAACGAGTACCCAAGTCTTAAGGAGGGTGAATCGTTTAGGAAAAAGTTTTGACCACATTCGAAGTGTTATATAGACTGGAAGCAAATTTAGGGTTAAATTCTAAAGTGATCTTAAAGTTGGTGATGATGTGTCCTGACCGTTGCGTATCGCGTCTTGATATTGGTCTAAAAGGGTATGGCGGCATAACAACATTTTTTTACAGGTTTTATGTACATCAAGTGCGGTTTGCTGATGTATTTCAAGCAAGTAAAAGTCTGTAAACCAAAGAAGGCACTTTAAAATTAAAAGGGTATATGAACGCTATTGTAAAAAGACATAAAGGTGCTTTTTAGGTCGAGGTTTTTCCAAACCCTTTCGTAAGGAATGTGATCCTCCAAAATCAATGTACAAAACCAATATGGGTAGGTCCTAAAAGTCAAATTGTAATTGTACGGATATTGCATCTTCCTTTGGCTCGGTTTTCTTTTTTTCGGTATTCAGATTGGTTAGGGAAATGCCCAACAAACGCACGGAATTCTCCATTTTTTCCTGATAGAGCAATTCTTTTGAGAGCTCAAAAATCAGCGATTGATCGGCAATAAAATAGGGCATTGTCTTGCTCCGGGTTTGAAGTGTAAAATCGCTGTACTTGATTTTCAGGGTAATCGTCTTTCCGGCTATTTTTGATTTTTTTAAGCGTTTTTCAAGTTCGTTCGCAATATGTTCCAAACGTTCCATCATAAAGATCTCACTGCTCAGATTTTCATTGAAGGTTCGTTCAGCACCGACTGATTTTGGGATGCGATGGGGTTTAACTTCACTAGGGTGCATGCCACGCACGACATTATAATAATAAGAGCCGCTTTTGCCGAAATGGGATTCTAAAAATTCAAGTGTTTTTTCTTTGAGTTCTTTGCCCGTAAATATGCCTAATTGGTACATTTTATCGGCCGTTACCTTGCCTACTCCGTAGAACTTCCTAATTTCTAAATCTTCCATGAACTGCAGTACTTCCTCAGGGTTGACCGTTTTCTGGCCATTGGGTTTGTTGAAATCACTGGCGACCTTGGCTATGAACTTATTGATTGAAATGCCTGCCGATGCCTTAAGCCCTACTTCTTCGAGAATGCGTTGTCTAATCTCTTGGGCAATCAAGGTTGCTGACGGATTGCCTTTTTTATTGGTGGTAACATCCAAATAAGCCTCATCGAGCGATAGGGGCTCGACCAAATCAGTATATTCAAAAAATATGTTTCTAATCAGTTGTGATATTTCCTTGTACCGACTAAATCTGGGTTTGACAAAGGTAAGGTGCGGACAATTTTTCTTTGCCAAATAGCCGCTCATGGCACTATGTACACCATACTTTCTGGCCTCATAATTCGCTGCTGAAACAACACCCCTGATTTCATTTCCTCCCACGGCCAATGGTTTTCCGCGAAGGTCAGGATTATCGAGTTCTTCCACAGACGCATAAAAGGCATCCATATCGACGTGAATGATCTTTCGTATGGGGAAATCCGTTTGCATAATGTAAATTTATAATAACTTTTAATGATAGGGTATAAATGAAAACAGCGATAATTTTAGGGGCAACGGGATTGACAGGAGGAAAATTGTTGGAACTTTTGTTGCATGACCCAAACTATGCCAAAATCAAGTTGTTCTCAAGAAGCTCTTTAGGGATTGCCAATCCTAAAATAGAGGAATATCTTGGCGATATGTTCACTTTGAATGATTTTAAGGAGAAATTCACGGGAGATAAGGTCTTTTGCTGTATTGGAACGACCAAGGCAAAGACTCCTGATAAGGATTTGTATAGAAAGATAGATTTTGGCATACCAGTGAAAGCAGCGGAGCTTTGCAAGGAAAATAGGATTGATACGATTATTGTTATTTCGGCATTAGGTGCGAATTCCCAAAGCAACATATTCTACACTAGGACCAAAGGTGAAATGGAAGACGCTGTGTTAAAACTCCAAATACCAAAAACATACCTACTACAGCCCTCTTTGATAGGAGGTAAGCGGGAGGAGCGGAGAATCGGGGAATGGATCTTCAAACAAATGATGAAAGTAGCGAATCTGGTTATGGCCGGACCTTTAAAGAAGTATAAGACAATCCACCCCAAAACAATTGCAAAGGCTATGGTATGGTTGGCCAATAATGAATACGACAGGGTTAGGATACCCTCTGATGTCATTCAGGATTTGGCCGAACGGCATTGAAAGAAGTTAAAAAATAGGGATACAACAGGGAATTTATTTTAGTATGTATAGACATATATACATATAAATTCCTATCTTCGTTACGTACTATCTTTTTGACTACGTATGCAAAGAAAAACTTCCCAAAACCTAATTCCCGTAAAAAAGACCACTGAGGATGATTCGTCTTATGACATCTATCCGGCATTTTCTGTAGGGGAAGGGATCATCAAACAAGGATATGCCGCATTGGCCGATGAATTGTGTGCGGTGGAAACGGTTATTTTAGAAGGATATATTGGTGTGGATTGGGAGGAGGTGCGTACTTCATTAGAGACGGCATTTCAGCAAAAGGGATTACATGTCTCCTTCCTTAACAGCAATGCCTTTTTACATCCTGAAAGAGTAATCAAAGCGATGGTAGCCCCTTTTTTAGGTGGGGATGATCCTATTTTTGGAAATAAAACCAGCTTACAACAAAGCGATTATTTTGATCGAAAGCGCATGGCACCTGCTAAAATTGACCCTAAGGCAGATATTAATTTTGTTTATGGCACAGGGGCGTCCGAAATGGGCATCGATGGGTTATTGGTTTATTTTGACCTGCCCAAGAATGAACTTCAATATCGTATGCGGGCCAATGGCATAACTAATTTTGGTCTTCGCGCCCCCAAGGACCATAAACAAATGTATAAGCATTTTTACTTTGTGGACTGGCCTATTTTAAATAGGGAGAAGAAGCGTTTATTACCCCATATTTCCATCATAGTCGATCAGCAAAGACCTGGAAATCCGGTGTACATGAGTGGAGCTGAACTAAGGGAAGGACTTAAAAGAATGTCACAAAGTTACTTTCGGGTAAGGCCATGGTTCGAACCGGGCGTTTGGGGCGGCCAATGGATGAAAGAACGGTTTAAGGACTTAAATCAGAATGTGCCGAACTATGCATGGTCTTTTGAAATGATCGTTCCAGAGAACGGTTTGTTATTTGAAAGTGATGGAACTTTATTAGAGGTTTCATTTGATATGTTGATGTTCCAAAACAGTGCAAACATTTTGGGGAAAGCAGGGAAGCGCTTTGGAGATGAATTCCCAATACGGTTTGATTTTTTGGACACCTTTCAAGGTGGAAACCTTTCGGTTCAATGCCATCCGAAACCGGATTATATCAAAAGGGAATTCGGAGAGAACTTTACACAGGATGAAACCTATTATATTTTGGATGCTGGTGACGATGCCGAAGTCTATTTAGGTTTTCAGGAAGGTATTGCCCCCATGGATTTTAAAAAAGCATTACAACACTGTTATACGACCAAGGAAGAATTGGAGGTTGCGAAATATGTTCAGAAACTTCCTGCCCACAAACATGATCTTTTTCTAATTCCCCACGGCACTATACATTGTTCAGGTACCAACAACATGGTCTTGGAAATCAGTGCCACCCCCTACATCTTTACCTTTAAGATGTACGATTGGCAACGATTGGATCTGGAAGGCAATCCTAGGCCCTTGAATATTGATAGGGCGTTTGAAAACCTGAATTTTGAACGACAGGGTAAAATAGTTTTCGAGACCCTCTTAACAAAGCCAAACATTGAGGAATCAGGGGAGGGTTGGGAGAAAATACATTTACCGACACACCAAGATCATTTTTATGATATCTATAGATATGAATTCGATAGTAAGGTATCTATCAATACCGATGCCCAATGTCATGTACTAATGTTGGTAGAGGGCTCATCCATTGAATTGGCCGTTGAAGGTTCAAGGCCCCAAACTTTCCATTATGCCGAAACCTTTGCTGTTCCGGCAGCTGCAGGAAACTATTTCTTGAAAAATATGGGTAAGACCAAGGCTAAGGTCATTATATCATTCGTAAAAGACGAAGCATGTTAAAAACGAGGTCGATGAGTACAAGAACGAGCTATCTATGCTATTTAATGATCCTAGCGTCTGTTTATGGACATTCCCAACAGCATATACTTTGGCAACTCGGGGAGGCCAATAATAACGGCAATGAATTTGCACTTGCCCCAGCGGATTATGAGCGTTTCCTAGAAAAGGATTTTGGATGGGAAGACCGTTTTTTTATTGTTGGGTATTCTGATATAAAAAAAGACTTTCCGTATGTTCTGCCGGGAGCTATTGATTATTGGGGCGGTACTTCGGGTATTTCAGGAATACGCCCCCATCAATTGAATATTCTCTTTGGTATTGGCAATAAACCAAAAAAAGGTAACTGGAAGTTGATTGTCGATATTTTGGATTGCAGCACTGAAAACCCACCACTTTTCAAAATTTCCTTAAATGGAAAATCCTGGAAGTTCCAACTACAAAAAGGAAAGAACCCCAATGCCTTGAAAGGCGAAATAGATGCAGCACAGCAACAAATCATAGAAGTACCCATAACGGCGGAACTGTTGCAACACGGAGGTAACGAACTTCAATTGACCTCCCTTGATGGCAGTTGGTTGTTGTTCGATCAAATTAGATTGGAGGGTCCGGAGGAAGCCAGTCTATCACAACCCAAAAATATTTTTATTCGAGATGTCGCTCCCGCCCAGTATGAACTCAATGAAAATGGCAAAAATTTCCAGCCCTTATGGGTAGATGTACAACATTTGGAAGGTGCACCGCTACTTACCGTGCAGCTCGATGGTAAGGACATCTTCGAAAAAAGACTGGAACATGGCAGGGCAATTTTCGAGGTGCCCATGCCGGCCGTTGATGCTATAAAGGAAAGCAGGTATGCTATTTTGGAGGATGGTAAAATCGTGCAAGAGGGAATAATCAAGAGAGGACCCCAAAAAGTGAATCGTTTGGTCGATTATGTAGACACCAAATTAGGTTCGGGACATTCAAGATGGATGATTGCCCCTGGTCCGTGGATGCCTTTTGGAATGGTAAAGATCAGCCCAGACAATCAAAACGAGGGATGGCAGGCTGGATACCAACCCACATTTGAAAGCATAGGAACGTTTAGCCATATTCATGAATGGACCATGGCTGGCTTGGGAGTTTTCGCGACCAACGGACCGTTGGTCACCATCATGGGGAATCAAGGGCAACCGGATTCAGGATACCGTTCCCGTATCGACAAAACAACGGAAGAAACTCCGTTGGGTCATTATGCGGCACTATTAAGCGACTATAATATAAAAGCGGAACTTACGGCTACCACCCGATGTAGTTTTCAGCGCTACACCTATCCCAAGGATACCCCTGGGTCGAGAATTCTGGTCGACCTAAAAATTCCCGCGGAATATGGCTATACCATAGAAGAGGCCCACTTTAAAAGAATCAGTGATTACCAAATCGCGGGGTTTAGTAAACAGGTTTCGCCCTCCGTATGGGGAGAGCAATATTATAGAAAGCAGATGGTAGAGGATGGGGATAGAAAAAGGGATTGGGACGACATCAAACAGGAATACACCGTTCATTTTGTCATGGAATTTGACCAACCCATTCAAAAAATGGGCATATGGACCGATGGGGAAAAAGGGCAAACTTCATTTTTGAAGAATCAGGAAGAATGGACGATACAGAACCCTAGTGATGTAGTTGCGTTTTTGGAGTTCGATACCGAAGAAAACCAAAGGGTGCAAACACGGACAGGGTTGTCCTATGTAAGTATCGATAATGCCGCCTTAAATCTAAAAAAGGAAATTACAGAGCCTTTCGGATGGAGTTTCGAAAAGGTCCGTGACCATCAAAAGGACACATGGGAAAATTTGCTCAAAAGGGTGCGGATAACCACTGATGACCGATTGGAAAAAACGCGTTTCTATTCCAATATGTATCGTGCATGGGTAAGTCGAAATATATTCAGTGATGTTGACGGCAGCTGGGTCGATGCCAGCGAGAATGTTCGGAAATTTACAAATTCGGACGACGTGGCTCTAGGGTGTGATGCCTTTTGGAATACGTTCTGGAACCTCAATCAGTTTTGGAACCTCATATCGCCAGATTGGTCTTCAAAATGGGTGAAATCACAATTGGCTATGTACGATGCCAATGGCTGGTTGGCCAAAGGTCCTGCCGGCATGGAATATATTCCTGTCATGGTAGCCGAACACGAAATCCCCTTGATCGTTGGGGCCTATCAAATGGGCATTCGAGATTTTGATGCTGAAAAAGCCTTTGAAGCTGTTTATAAAATGCAAACCACACCTGGTGAAAAAGTGGGGAATGGTTTTGCCGGTAATCGCGATTTGGAAGCGTATATAAAATACAAGTATGTGCCCTATAACAAAGGTCGGTTTTCAAATACGTTGGAGTACTCCTTTGATGATTTTGCTGTATCCCAGTTTGCAAAGGCCTTGAATAAAACGGAAGCCTATAAACAATTCATCGATCGGGGATATTGGTGGGAGAATGCCATCGATCCCGAAATTGGCTTTGCCCGTTTACGGCATTCCGATGGTAGTTGGTATGAAGATTTCGATCCTATTAAAACCGGAGGCAACCACCAATATGTTGAGGGTAATGCCTGGCAACTTACCTTTTTTGTTCCACAGGACGTTCCCGCCCTCATCGATATTATTGGGGAGGATGAATTTGTAAAACGTTTGGATGGAGGATTCAATGTGAGCAGTACTTGGCGGTACAACGCACCCAATGACCTTTATTGGGATTTTCCGGTCATTCAAGGCAACCAACAATCCATGCATTTTGCCTATTTGTTCAATTGGGCAAAAAAGCCGTGGCTCACCCAAAAATGGAGTCGGGATATCATGGCACGCTACTATGGGTACGGTATTTCCAATGCCTACTTGGGCGATGAAGATCAAGGGCAGATGAGCGCGTGGTTTATCATGTCCTCCCTTGGCCTTTTTCAAACCGATGGGGGCACTAGAACAGACCCTATTTATGAAATAGCTAGTCCTTTGTTTGAGGAAGTAACCATAGATCTAGGTAATGAATATGTTAGGGGCAAGGCGTTTACCATCAAGGCAAAAAATACCTCTTTCCGTAATAAATATGTTCAAAGTGCTACCTTGAATGGTAAGATACATGACAATTTTTGGTTTTCGGCAAGCGAGTTGTTGAAAGGGGGTCAATTGGAACTGATCATGGGTCCCGAACCGAATTTTGATTGGGGAGTACAGGAATTACCAAAGAGTCCTAAACAAATTGAAAAATGAGATATTTAGTAGCATTATTTTTTGTTTTCTTATGTAGTTTTGGTTGTAAAGATAATAAGGTAGATGACAAACCTTTACAAGACCTGACACAATATGTGGATCCGCAAATAGGATCGGTACATGGGCGGTGGTTTTTTTATACCCCGGCTGCGCGGCCTTTCGGAATGGCAAAATTGGCACCACATACCAATGCCTATAACAGTCCAGGGAGTTGGGGGCCAACGGGCTATGATGATCGCCACACCTCTATTGAAGGGTTTGGTCATTTTCATGAATTTCAAATCGGTGGGTTGGTTTTTATGCCTACGGTGGGACCATTAAAAACCGTCCCAGGTACTTTGGAAGATCCAGACAGTGGGTATCGGTCCCGATTCAACAAGGCCAGTGAAACGGCAAAGCCGGGTTATTATTCGGTATTTCTTGATGATTATAAGGTAAAGGCAGAACTGACCTCGACCGAAAGGGTGGGGTATCACCGATATACCTTCCCCAAGTCAGAGGAAGCCCATTTGGTAATCGATATAGGCCATAAACAAGGGGAAAGCAGTGATGTAACTGATGCTTTTGCAAGAATCGTGAATGCGAACGAAATAGAGGGGTATATTGAAACCTATCCCGAGTATGTGAAATTCTGCGATCCAGGAAAAAGGGTGAAAATGTACTTTGTGGCCAAACTCAACAAAGAACCCTTAAGAACCGGAAGTTTTGTGGATAGTATACAAAAGAAGGAGGACATTGAAACTAAAGGCATTAACAACGGTTTGTACCTGACCTTTACCATGGAACAAGATGAGGTGCTCGAAATCCATACGGGTTTGAGCCATACTTCCATTACCAATGCCCGATTGAATTTAGAGACGGAGTCGAAAGGGAAGTCGTTTGACATGGTGAAAAAGGAATCCCAGGTGTTATGGAATAAAAAATTGAACCGAATTGTAGTTGAAGGAGGCCAAAAGGTCGATAGGATCAAGTTTTACACCGGGCTGTACCATGCTTTGTTGGGTCGGGGACTATCGAGCGATGTCAACGGGGATTATCCTTTGGTCGACGGAAAAATCGGCCATACCGAATTGGACGATACGGGTAAACCAAAGTATGATCATTATAATACCGATGGAATTTGGGGAGGATTTTGGAACTTGAGCCAAGTATGGGCATTGGCCTATCCGGATTACTTCAGTGACTACATCCAATCAAATATCGATTTTTATAAGGATCGTGGGTGGTTGCATGATGGGGTCGCCAATGGAGTCTATACCAATGGGGTGCAAACCAATTTTCAGGGCCTGTTATTGGCTTCGGCCTACAATGTGGGGATACGTGATTTTGAAGTAGAAACAGGGTATGAAGCGGCCCTCAAGAATGAATTGGAGTACCATGGCCGTAATTTGGGCAATGGTAAATATGACCTAAGCTATTTTGTGAAAGACAGGTATGTACCTTATAAGGATTCCATTATCTCTAATGGTTGGGTGTTCAATTTCGGGGGTTCCCACACGTTGGAATATAGTTTTAGTTCCTATGCGGTAGCTCAAATGGCAAAAAGCAGGAATGACAAGTCCAATTATGACAAGTTGATAGGGCAGGCGGATTATTATAAAAATCTGTTTGATCCCAAGACAAAATTTATACGACCTAAACTTGAAAATGGTTCCTTTATTAAAGATTTCGATCCCATGAAAGGTTGGGATGGTTTTCAGGAAGGCAATGCCTACCAATATACCTGGTATGTGCCCCATGACCCGGCCGGACTCATTGATTTAATTGGCAAACCATTGTTCAATGAACGCTTGGAGACCATGTTCGCTGATGCCCAAAAAAGCATGTTCGGAGGTGGATCTGAAGAAATACATAGCTTTTCGGGCGTGGAAAAATTGTACAACCACGGCAACCAGCCCTGTTTGCATAACCCTTGGTTGTTCAACTATTCGGGTAAACCATGGCTTACCCAAAAATGGGTGCGTACCATTTGTAATGAATTCTATGGAACGGAGCCTTTGCATGGTTATGGGGTTGGCCAGGACGAGGATCAAGGACAATTGGGGGCATGGTATGTCATGGCCTCTATGGGGTTGTTCGATGTACAGGGACATACTTCTGCAGACCCCTCCTTTCAATTCGGAAGTCCATTATTTGA
>NZ_JBATHS010000044.1:0-2003 GCF_049667165.1 Maribacter sp. | reverse complement strand
ATGGTAAATTCCTATGCGCAGGAACATTCCGATACTGATGGCCACGATCATTCGAAACGCCCAACACGGGAACAGATAGATTCTGTGCTGATGGCGAATAAGGTAGATAAGGAACATGCCGAACGCTTTGGAAAATTGGTGGTCCAGGATGAAGGGGGCCGAATGAAACCCATCAACACCTTTTCATCGGAATTGCTACGAAAACTGAGCTTGAAAGATAGGTATAGTGATATGAATTCCGATCAGGTATTCCTGTCGATGATGATGAATCCTTCCCTATGGTACAATGTTGAATTCATCGCGCTCGATAAAAAAGCACAAAACGATAGTATTCGTAAGATCATAGGGGTTCCGAAAGGGCAGAAGTACGTAAAGGCCATCGATTTTTTCGACAATAAAGGCCAATACAAACTAGAGCCTTTCCTAAGAGCGGCGACCGCTACGAACAACCCCAACAAATTTGAACAGGACTATAAGGATGCCAATATTCGCCTAAGCCTGCTGGACCAGGCCTTGAGTGGACAAATACTGAAGATATTCCCACTATTGAACGATGAGAACAACAAGTGGGTATCCGCTGTGGAATATCGCGGAGGACAGTTTCAGGTAGCTGACTCATTGTATTCCAATTTTATCAAGAATGCCCTACCATATTATATAATGGCATTGAACAATGCGAAGGAAAGTGGGGATTACTCCGAGGCCGATAAATTGTTGAACGCTTTTAAAAGAAATCAACTAAATCATGGGAATGAGGTTTTGCCATCGGAAACCAAAATCAAAACCGAGGTCATCTATAATAAACTGAACATATTCAATCACCTGTATAAAATCTATGCACTGGTAGGTATTCTGATGTTCTTTGTTCTTATTTTCCAAATCTTTAAAGAGCGCGAAATTTGGCGTATAGGAACGTATTTCTTTAAGGGCACTGTTATTATCCTTTTCTTATGGCATACCGCTGGCTTGGTCTTGCGTTGGTATATTTCGGGCCATGCGCCTTGGAGCGATGCCTATGAGAGTATACTCTATGTTTCTTGGGCAACCATGGGTATGGGATTGTTATTGGGACGCAAAAGTGACATGACCATCGCAGCATCCGCTTTTGTTACCGCCATGTTATTATGGATAGCCCACCAAAGTTGGGTCGATCCAGCGATTGCGAATTTGGTGCCCGTGCTCGACAGCTATTGGTTAATGATCCATGTAGCGGTTATCGTTGGAAGTTATGGCCCCTTGACCGTGGGTATGATCTTAGGGGTGGTTTCCCTGATTCTGATCATACTTACCAATAAAAAGAACAAAAAGCGAATGAAGCTAAATCTAAAAGAGCTGACAACGATCAGTGAATTGGCCTTGATGGTAGGTTTGGTCATGCTTACTATTGGAAACTTTCTTGGGGGACAGTGGGCGAATGAAAGTTGGGGCCGTTATTGGGGCTGGGATCCAAAGGAAACATGGGCCTTGATTTCCATAATGGTTTATGCCTTCGTTATTCATGCGCGTTTGGTCCCTGGTATGCGGGGAAGATGGCTCTTTAGCTTTCTCAGCGTAGTGGCATTTGGCAGTATTATGATGACCTATTTCGGGGTGAATTTCTACTTGGTAGGGTTGCATAGTTATGCCAGTGGCGCTCAGGTAATAACTCCTTCGTTTATTTATTATACGATATTCGGTGTGTTTGTCTTGGGAGCAATCAGCTATTGGAGGTATCAGGTGAATTATAAAAAATAAGTTTAGGTAAAAACTTATTTGCCACCATTTACTTTCAAATCATTGATGCATTGTTCGTCTAATGAAGGGACAGTACAACCACTTATGGTATTGAGTAATCCTTCCCCCGTCTTAGCGGTCCAATACATCAAGCATGACTCAGTTGTACTATGTCGACCATGTTCTTCGTCTTGATGCTGGCTGAGGTCACGCTCGCGGTTATATCCATGGTTTGGTTTCGGAAAGGTAACTGGAAGAAGATTCTAGTCTAACAACAGACCCTTAAACGC
>NZ_JBATHS010000043.1:0-5296 GCF_049667165.1 Maribacter sp. | reverse complement strand
TTTATAAGGGTTTTTAACTCCTCTAACTCGGGTTTATAGACATCAAAGACCAATTCATCATGCACCTGTAATAACATTTTGGTTTTATACTTGCCCTCGCTTAGTTTTTTATGGATGTTGATCATCGCAATTTTGATGATATCCGCTGCGCTTCCTTGTATGGGAGCATTGACGGCATTGCGTTCGGCTGCCCCACGTACGATGGCATTGCTACCATTAATATCCTTTAAATAACGGCGTCTACCCAGTACGGTTTGTACATATCCATGGTCACGGGCAAAGTCGATTTGTTCGCTGATATAGTTTCGAAGCTTTGGATAGGTCTTATAATAGGTTTCTATCAATTCCTTGGCTTCGGTCCGGGATAGATCGGTCTGGTTGCTCAACCCAAAAGCCGATACCCCATAAATGATTCCGAAGTTCACGGTTTTGGCATTGCTGCGCTGTTCCCGGGTCACTTCTTTCAAGGGTATATTGAAAACTTTGGAAGCCGTGGAGGCATGAATATCCTCTCCATTCTTAAATGCTTCGATCATTGTGGTCTCTTCGCTCAAAGCTGCGATAATCCTCAATTCGATCTGAGAATAATCCGCGGCTAGAAGCGTGTAATTTTCATCCCTCGGCACGAATGCTTTTCGTACTTGTCGCCCCCTTTCGGTTCTGATAGGGATATTCTGTAGATTGGGATTGTTACTACTTAAACGTCCTGTCGCGGCAACGGTTTGCATATAATCGGTATGGACCCTTCCTGTGGAGGGTTCTACCTGTTCGGGCAGTGCATCTACGTAGGTGCTTTTGAGTTTGCTCAATCCTCGATATTCGAGGACATCCCGAATGATTTGATGGTCTTTGGCCAAATATGACAATACATCTTCTGCCGTGGAATACTGACCTGTTTTTGTCTTTTTGGGCTTGTCGACCAATTTTAATTTGTCAAAGAGTATTTCGCCCAATTGTTTGGGGGAGGCAATATTGAATTCTTGGTCGGCTTCTTGATAAATTTTTGTTTCCAGATTTTTAATGTCATTGTCCAGATCCTCAGAGAGCGAATGCAAAAATTCCTTATCCAGATTAATTCCTTCCAATTCCATATCGGCCAAAACATGCAAGAGCGGAATTTCAATGGTCTCAAAAAGCTCTTCCGTTTTGGCTTCGGCCAATTCAGGTCTAAAATGCTGTGCCAATTGAAAGGTAATATCGGCATCCTCAACGGCATATTCGGTCTGTTGCTCCAAAGGCACATCCCGCATGCTCAATTGGTTTTTGCCTTTTTTGCCGATGAGTTCAGTAATCGATACCGGGGTATAATTCAAATAAGTTTCAGATAGTACGTCCATATTGTGGCGCATATCGGGATTGATCAGATAATGGGCCAACATGGTGTCAAAACACTTGCCTTTCACCTGAATATCATATTTATGCAACACTTTAATGTCGTACTTCAGATTCTGACCTATCTTCTCAATGCCCTCAGCTTCAAAAAAGGGTCTCAAGTGCTCCATAAGTTCTTGGGCTTGCTCTTTGTTTTCAGGAAAGGGGACATAGAATCCTTTTCCAGCTTCCCATGAAAAGGCGATACCCACCAACTCGGCAGTAAGCGGATTCAATCCTGTGGTCTCTGTATCAAAGCAGACCGAATGCTGTTTCATTACATTTTGCATAAAGAGTTTCAAGGCCATAGTACCGGTAACACTCTGGTAAACATGAGGAACATCTTTTATGGTCTTTCTTCCTGATGTTTCCTTGATAGTGGCCGGGGCATTGCCATCGTTCCCAAAGAGGGAGAACTGTCCGCCGCCAGCTTCTACCGGTGCCTTCGAAGTAGGTGCCTTACCTCCTGAATCATTTTGAGGTATTTCTGGCTCACCAGAGAATATCTTAATGAACTGGTCCTTTAATCTTCTAAATTCGAGTTCTTCAAAAATTTCTTGCACTTTGCCACCATCTGGCTCAGAAAGGATATAATCATCTGCATCAAAAGTTACATCTACGGTGGTGCAAATAGTAGCTAGTTTTTTTGAGAGCAGACCTAGTTCGCCATTTTCCTCTACCTTCTCTTTCATTTTCCCCTTTAGCTTATCGGTGTTGGCCAAAAGTTCTTCCAAAGAACCAAATTCCTCAATGAATTTTTTGGCGGTCTTGTCACCTACACCTGGGAGTCCAGGAATATTATCACTGGCATCGCCCATCATACCCAGATAGTCAATGACCTGTTCAGGTCGCTCAACTCCAAAACGTTTTTGTATTTCGGGAATCCCCCATATTTCAATACCATTGCCCATTCGCCCAGGGCGGTACATAAAAATATTTTCTGAGACCAATTGCCCGAAATCCTTATCCGGGGTAACCATATATACTTTATAATCCTCTTTTTCGGCTTGTTTGGCCAAGGTGCCGATGATGTCATCGGCTTCCCAACCTTCTTGAACGACGACAGGAATATGCATGGCCTTTAAGATTTCCTGTATATAGGGTACCGCTATTTTTATGGCATCTGGAGTTTCAAGCCGATTCGCTTTGTACTCTGGGAACATTTCCGTTCTCTCGGCACTTCCCCCTTTGTCAAAACAAACGGCCAAATGGTCTGGTTTCTCCCTTTTTATCACATCGAATAGGGAATTCGTGAACCCCATAATGGCAGAAGTGTCCATTCCCTTGGAGTTGATCCGTGGATTTTTGATCAGGGCATAGTACCCACGAAAGATCAATGCGTAGGCATCCAAGAGAAAAAGTCGTTTTTGTTCGGCCATTATGAAAGTTTAAGGTGCGAGGTTAAAAGTACAAATTGAATTAGAAAAAGAATCTAAGAATTACCAATTATGAATCATAACGGTATTAAAATGAATTCTATTCTTTAATATGATAAAAAGGAATTGACCATTCTTTGAATTCAGAATCTTTAAAAACTTTCTTTACTTTTATAGTATGATTTCCCGTAGAAATCCCAGTTAAGTCAATATGTCCCAAAATACCAAACTGTTGTGTGTTGATATGTTCGCTTTTTATGAAATCAATAGCTTGAGGCTTATTGTCTATAAAAAGGCGATGAGAGTTTTGATAGCAGTTGAGATTAGCAATTCTTCGTTTTTTTTGGACTTCTTCATCTAATTTGGAGAAGAAAGATGTTTTAGGTAGACCACAATGATTTTCTAATAATACTCTCTCATGTTCGAAAATTGGGACAAAGATTTCTAAAATAGGAGAATCTACAACATCCGATTTTATTTCCGGGGCTAATAAAAAACTGTTTTTACTATTTAGGGATTGGTAGAAAAAACTGTGCTTTTTTGAGGTATCTAATTCGCGTTCATGATTTAATAAATAACGGAAATTTGAATCAAACATTTTCACCATTCCAAAAACAAACCCAATAAACAGCATAAATATTACCATTTTTATAAGCCCTTTTTTCTTTTTAAAATTTGAGCCAAAAACCATGGTGATTTGTAAAATGCTTTTTTGAAAAGGACCATATAGGATTAAGGCTCCCCAACGAGCATAAAGAAAATATAAATGTTGTATGGTTTGGTTGCCATGAAACTTTTTAATGTTAGCAGGAATTGAGATTATCATCCCAAAGATGATTAATGACCCAGCCACAATCAATGGAACTAGTAACACCCAAAGAGGTAAGGTGTCTTTGAGTAAATTAAAACAGATGAGATATAAACTAGAAGTAGCAGCAATGTACAAATAGATAAGCATTAGGCCGAACGCAGCTGAAAAAATAACACTACATAATTCGTCGATTTTCCTGATGCTATTCGAAAGTTTGGGCAATATCGATAAGATTTTTTTCGTATAAATGGGAGAATAAGCGCTGTCTTCCAAGCCATAATCCGGAAATACCGAATTTAATCCTACCAATCCAATCCAATAGGCCCTTAAGACAAAATGTATCGCGAACATAGCGGCTAGTATACCAACAGCTAAATAGCCAGATACCGTAATGTAATACCCAAAAATATATTGGTTGGGGTCGAGGTAGTCTATGAACTGTATTACCAACCAATCTAAGGCAAAAAATGATTTCAAAATGGCAAATATGGCAACAGCAGAAACCAATAACTCAGCTTCCCAGCTCTCATCTTTTAATCGCTGAAGCCAGCTTTTATTTTTAGTTGGGAATTGGTTATTATCGGTTTTGGTCATTTTATGAGTAGTTGAAATGTTCAGGAATTAAGATTTTAAAAAGCTTTCCGAAATGTTATTCACATGCCCTGCCTCAGAATATTGTCTATATGTAAAACCGGGTTGAATACAGTAACTGCCTGTTTCCCCTTTTTTGTTCATGGCGATAAAACCGATTTGAAAATCGGTATTATCCTTATTTTTGGCGATGATGCGTCTTACACCTTCTTCACAGGCCTCTTGAGGCGACTTCCCCTGCCGCATCAATTCCACGATCAAAAAGCTACCCACGGTACGGACCACTTCCTCCCCAACCCCGGTAGCGGTTGCCCCACCGACTTCATTATCGACGAACAATCCAGCTCCAATAATCGGGGAATCCCCAACGCGACCGGCATATTTATACGCCATGCCGCTAGTTGTACAGGCCCCTGAAATATCCCCGTTAACATCAATGGCCAACATGCCGATGGTATCGTGGTTTTCAATGTTGATTATAGGTTTGTATTCCGCTGTTTTTTTCCACTCCAACCATTCCTGTTTTGATTTTTCGGTAAGCAGGTTTGTTTTCTCAAAGCCCATTTCATAGGCAAACTGCTCGGCACCTGTACCAGCCAACATCACGTGGGGCGTTTCTTCCATTACTTTTCTTGCTACCGATATAGGGTGTTCAATATTCTGCATACAGAGTACGGCACCACAATTCCCATCCTTATCCATGATACAGGCATCCAAGGTTACATTTCCGTTTCGGTCGGGCCGACCTCCTTTGCCCACGGTTTGGTTGGTTACATCGGCCTCTTCGATCCTAACACCTTGCTCAACGGCATCCAAGGCACTTCCTCCTTTTTTTAATACTTCCCAGGCTTTTGCCGTGGCATTTTCAAAATTCCAAGTGCAGATTGCAATAGGTTTTGTCCCGATGGAATCTTCAACAACATTTGGCCCAATTTTCGGTTTGTCTTGGCAGGTTGCCAATAGGGGGGCAGAAATCATTCCTGCGGTAAGGGTACTGGAATTTTTTAGGAACTTTCTTCGTTTCATCAGCGGGTGTTACTTAATTTTAGGGTGTTAAATATAAGCAATATGTTAGTAGAAGTTTGTGCCAATTCATTGGAATCTGCCCTGAATGCCGAAAAAGCCGGAGCTGATAGGATTGAGCTGT
>NZ_JBATHS010000042.1:0-4052 GCF_049667165.1 Maribacter sp. | reverse complement strand
GTAGCGAAATTCGAGGCAATATCCTTGATGAACTCGTTCTTTATCTTATTGACAAAAAACCATTTTTCGATAGGATATAGGGATACACATACGATGGAAACCCCTCCCTTGGACAAGCTTGTGAAATTGGCCTGCGAAAACTTGGTCAGGTGGATGATGTAATTGATCAGTTTGTCGAGTACCGTAGGCGGATTATAACGCCAAATACTGTTGGTTCGCCTGCGATTGGGACTGTTTTTACCGACAGGCTTAAAATTGAAACTTTTGCCAAAAGGTTTCATGGCTGTATGGCAATGAAAGTCTATATAGTTATTCTTTTCAACGGCCATAGAAATGTGGTTTTGGTGGTATTCCTTAAAATTATGGATTATTGGGTTAACGTCATATGCCGTTCCTTATTATTTTATGGATAACCAAAGATTCTAAGACTTTTAGAAGGCGGTCCCATGCGACTAAAATTACACCCGTTAAACTATGGCAACCTGTTATCAATACAACATAAAAGAAACCATAACGACCCCAAAAATGGCAATCGGAACTACAATCAGTAGGTAAATAAAGGAGATTGTACCGGCTTTAAAGAAGGCTCCTATCCAACTGCTCCTATAGAAATTTCGCAAGGCCAACATTAGATAGATCAAAAAGTATAGGAACAAAAGTGCCTCTAACCACGTAGGGATATCGATTACTTCATTGGCCAAAATAAGCAAACAAAAGGTGGTGAACAGAAACGTAAAAAAATAAAAGCTGAAGACCACATGGTGGGCGAATGTCCCTCTTTTCCAATAAAACAGTTTGAGTAAAAAGGCAAACAAGGGCAGCATAAAGAACATGGCAATAGGAATGGTATCGTATAATGTTTTCAGAATGCCCGTCCCTTGCTGTTCATAAAACTTGAGCAATTGCTCATAGAACTTTCGGGTTAATGCACCAGCATCCTCCTTCAATCCCATAGCCTTCAACTTATCCGTCTTTGGTGCTTCAAGGGCGATCAAAGAATCCAAAGTCTTTCTTTTGAACGTAAAGGATACATCGGGACTTTCTTGTTCAGCGGTTATTAACGAATCGATGGTTTTCAGGTCTTGGTCGGACATTCTTGTGATAGCCGCATTGTCCTGTAGGGCATTCCGTGCGATTTCTAGGCCAACGGAGTCCTTAGCAATTTGTAGGGAATCCAAGATATTCTCTTTGCTAAAACCTTTTTTAAAGGCCTGGGATATCTCATTGTCAGCCTTGCGAACACTAAAGGAAAAGATAAAAAAGAAGACGACCGAGATAAAAAGGTAGAACTGGGCAGGATGCAAATAGGCCACTCGTTTTCCGTCGACAAAACGTCTGGCCAATACCCCGGGTTTGACCATCAAGGGAACAAAACTTCTAAAAAATCGTGCATCTATAGAAAAGTAATTACTGATCGTATTGCTGAACAGGACCCCTAAGGTAAGATTGTCCGCTGCTTCTTGCCCACAATAGGGACAATACTGGAACGTACTATCGAATTCTTTCTCACAGTTTTTACAGGTGTTGGTCGTTGCCATTATAAAGGATTTATTTAAAAATATTAAAAGATTGAACAACTTTCGCCTTCTTATCCAAAAGAAATGCAAACTATGTTAATAGACGGCACCACCAAAATCTGTTACAAAAGGTTTATTTAATGGACGACTAAAACCCCGTCTTTTTTAAACCAAGAAAGGCATTTTGCAGTTTTTTGGTAACCTTGCCAATTTCATCCCCTTTATAATAGAAATGTTGGTCTATCTGTTTTATCGAGGCAATCTGTGTACTCGTACCGGTTAAGAAGGCCTCATCCATTTGAGGTATTCGTTGTTTTGATACACCTTCTTCACGGACTACAATATCGAGATCGGCACATAATCCCAAAACCACTTGCCTGGTTATTCCATCCAAAATATATTCATTCGCCGGATGCGTATAAACGATGTTATCCTTTACAAAAAACATGTTACAGTGCGATGCTTCGGTCACAATATCATTGCGCACGAACAACATTTCATAGCATTCCCGTTGAACTGCAATTTCATTGGCCATAACATTCCCCAGCAACGAAGTGGTTTTAATATCGCAACGGGACCATCTAAACTCTTCCATGGTCAATACGGATGCATTGATCGAATTTATATCAGGCAAGGTTTTCGGCGTAACATACATCATCACCGTTGGTGGAATATCATGGGGGAACGCATGTGTTCGTGGAGCCACCCCCCTACTCACCTGAATATACAACAGGCAGTCGTTTTCAACTATGTCCGATGCTTTCAGTAGCCTGGGTATCTCCTTGGTCAACATTCGGGTGTCAAAATCTATTTTTATCTTTTGCAGACATTCGTCCAAGCGTTTTAAATGGGCTTCTTCATAAAAAAAACGCCCTCTTATCCTGGCCATTACCTCATAGATTCCATCGCCGAACAAAAAACCCCTATCAAACACGGATATCCTTGCCGATTCCGCGTCTAAAATTTCCCCATTCAACCATACTTTATTAGGATATTCGGCCATCGTATTTCTAGTTTCAGTATTCTTTGTTCTAAGCTACTACTATTATTCGATATTAATCGGTGTAGCCGAATAGGATTATTCATACCTATTTTTAGGAGCGTTCCTTAGTGATATTTTTTATCTTAATAAGGAAAACCGTACATTTCAAAACTATGGCTATCCATAAATGTGATAGCTTGTACTGTAACCTATTATGACTTTTGATGTCTATTTAGGTATAACCATAATACCTAAAGAATGTCCGCTAAACCAATCAAACAAAGAATTGAAATCATTGATGCCTTGAGGGGCTTCGCACTGGCTGGTATTGTCATCGTGCATTTTGTGGAAAATTTTGTAGGGTCGGCCATACCCGAAAATGCGATGGCCGCTACCCATGTCGGAATTCCGGATACTATCGTCGACATCTTCATTGGCATATTTCTAAGGGGCAAATTTTTCGCTTTGTTTTCTTTTCTTTTCGGATTAAGTTTTTTTATTCAAATGGATAATGCCCATAAAATAGGAAAGAATTTTGGCCTTCGTTTTTTTTGGCGATTGATCATTTTATTGGGTATCGGTATGGTGCACCATATGTTCTATCGCGGTGATATTTTGACCATTTATGCGCTCTTGGGTATATTTCTGATCCCTTTTTATAAAATAATTGATAAATGGGTGCTTATTTGTGCGGCCGCGCTATTTTTAGGAGGAGGCCGCTATATTGTTTTTGCCATAGCCCATGGCGAAAATATAATTAGCCCCGGGGGTATCATGCCCGATGACCCAGAGACGCTAGCGTATTTCAATACCCTAAAAAACGGAACCCTAGGGGAGGTATTTGTATCGAATTCGACCTTGGGCCATTTAAATAAACTGGAATACCAATTGGGAATCTTCGGAAGGGGTTATCTCACATTTGGTTATTTCCTTTTGGGATTGGTAATCGGTCGAAATGGCTTCTTCCTAAAACTGAAGGAAAATAGAAAATTGATCAAAAAAGCGCTTATTGGTTCGATTGTACTTTTTGTGGTTTCCTTGGTGCTTACCGCCCTTATTTTTATGCAATTGGGCCAAGATGTAACTTTCGATACATGGCCGGCCATGGCAGGATTGACTGCGTTTGACCTCAATAATATAGCCATGACCTTTATCTTGATTATTTTGTTCGTGATGGTTTACAACAAGGTGAAAGGACAACAATGGTTGCTTGCATTTGCACCTTATGGCCGCATGGCCCTTACCAATTATTTCTTTCAGAGCGTTTTGGGTACATTTCTGTTCTTTGGGTGGGGAATGGGGTATCTGGGAGAAGTAAGGAATAGCTATATTTTTCTATTGGCCATTGCTATTATCGCGGTTCAAATGCAATTGAGTAAATGGTGGTTGATGACCTTCCAATATGGCCCTTTGGAATGGCTGTGGCGTAGCATCACCTTTTTCACATGGTATCCCTTGCGGAAAAAGGGCAATGTAGAAGCGTAACCAATGTGTTGGTTTTTTGGATATCGATTTGGGGATTAATAAGTCTTAAACAGTACAATGTATTGGAA
>NZ_JBATHS010000041.1:0-2508 GCF_049667165.1 Maribacter sp. | reverse complement strand
TATGTTGATCCGTGTATTGGGCAACAATATGAAACCGGCCAACTTGGCCCAATTCATGAAGACCATTCAAAAATCGGACTATAAAGGTGAAGGCTTGGAAAGTATTGCCGATTTTATCAAAGGATAGTTGCAAAACTTTGATACTAAAAAACCTGCCCATGCAATTGGGCAGGTTTTTTATTTTCAAAAATACCAGTAATAAGTAAGGGCATTATTTATTCTAAACACTAATTATTATCTTCGTTTCACTATTAACACTAACATAAATTTTAAAATGGAAAAAGCAACGGAATGGATTAATTACGGTTTGGAACTTGCCAAAGAATTTGGCCCAAAATTGCTCACAGCAATACTCATTTTCATTATTGGCTCTTGGGTTATCAAGAAGATAGTAGGTTCTTCCCGTAAAGTAATGAACAAAAGTAAATACGATGAATCCCTACAACGATTTTTATTGAATATGGTCTCTTGGGCTCTTAAGATATTTTTGATCCTTGTCGTTATATCACAATTAGGCGTTGATGTCACCACATTTGCCGCTGTTATCGCTGCCGCTGGTTTAGCTGTTGGGTTGGCCTTGCAAGGGTCGTTATCGAACTTTGCGGGCGGTGTACTGATCATGATTTTCAAACCTTATAAAATCGGTGAATTGATCGAGGCACAAGGAGAATTGGGTGTGGTCAAGGAAATCGAGATTTTCACTACAAAAATGATAACTCCAGGGAATAAATTAGCGATAATACCGAATGGCGCCATGGCCAATGGCAATATAATAAACTATACGGCAGAAGGTAAAATGCGGGTAGATACAACAATTGGGGTAGGCTACGGGGAGGACATCAAAAAGACCAAGGAAGTCTTAATGGCGGTCTTGACTTCAAATCCTTTGGTGTTGAAAGATCCGGCTCCTTCGGTGAATGTTTCGGAATTGGCCGATAGCTCGGTGAATTTTGCTGTGCGCCCGTATTGTAAGCCCGAGCATTATTGGGATGTGTATTTTGGCACTTTGGAAAATTGTAAACTGGCTTTGGATAAAGCAGGTATTGAAATTCCATATCCACATCAAGTGGAAATACGCAAAAATGGATAGATAATTACGGATTATACATAAAAAGCCACTGCAATAAGTGGCTTTTTTTATGCAGTTTAATCTAAATACCGGTATAATTACTTGGGGTAATCGCCTTCAGCTCCATTTTTATGGCATCGGAAACCTCCAAAGTGTCAATGAAATCGGCCATGGTCTTTTGATTGATTTTTTCATTGGTTCGGGTCAATCCTTTTAAAGCTTCATAGGGATTGGGATACCCTTCCCTTCTCAATATGGTCTGAATGGCTTCAGCCACCACGGCCCAATTGTTGTCCAAGTCTTGTTCGATCTTTTCCTGGTTCAACAACAGTTTGCCCAATCCTTTTAGTGTAGATTTAAAAGCAATCAACGTATGGCCCAAGGGTACACCTACATTTCTCAGTACGGTACTATCGGTTAAATCACGTTGCAACCTAGATACCGGTAATTTGGCCGATAAGTGCTCAAAAATGGCATTGGCAATGCCGATATTCCCTTCAGAATTCTCAAAATCAATGGGGTTAACCTTATGGGGCATGGCCGAAGATCCCACTTCACCCTTTTTTATTTTTTGCTTAAAATAATCCATGGACACATAGGTCCAGAAATCCCGATCCAAATCTAGGATGATGGTATTTATACGCTTTAAGGTATCAAAAAGTGCTGCCAAATGGTCGTAATGTTCGATCTGGGTCGTAGGGAACGAATGGTGCAATCCCAATTTCTCTTGAACGAATTGCTGTCCAAATGCTTTCCAATCAATATGGGGATAGGCGATTTTATGCGCATTATAGTTTCCTGTCGCCCCGCCGAACTTCGCCGCACTGGGAATGTCATTCAAAAGATTGAATTGTTCTTTCAATCGTTCCACATAAACTTCTATTTCCTTGCCCAAACGGGTAGGGGAGGCGGGTTGTCCATGTGTTCTGGCCAGTAAGGGTACGTTCGCCCATTCCTTCACCAATTCCTTTAATTTATCCAATACCTCGAAATACTGTGGAACATAGACATCGTTCATCGCATCCTTGATCGACAATGGAATCGCCGTATTGTTGATGTCCTGTGAAGTCAATCCAAAATGTATGAATTCCTTATGGGCGCTTAATCCCAAGGTATCAAATGCCCCTTTGATAAAATATTCGACCGCCTTTACATCGTGGTTCGTTGTTTTTTCTATTTCTTTAATATCCTGTGCATCACTCGAATCAATATTCTTGTATATATCCCTTAGAACATCAAATTTGGTGTTATCAAAAGATTTAAGTTGAGGTAGCGGAATTTCACAAAGCGCGATAAAGTATTCGATTTCTACTTGAACTCTATATTTAATCAATCCTTCCTCCGAAAAATAGGGGGACAAGGAAGCCGTTTTGCTTCTATAGCGACCGTCAATGGGTGAAATTGCATTCAATTCAGATAATGACATGGATAATGGGATT
>NZ_JBATHS010000040.1:0-12167 GCF_049667165.1 Maribacter sp. | reverse complement strand
TAAAATAACAAACACTAAATTTTAATTATGAAAAAAGTTCTATTATTTGTTGCAGTATTGACTGCATCGATTACAATGGCGCAAGACCTGCCGACCAATCCAGAACCGGGAAAATGTTATGTGCGTTGTACGACTCCTGACGTTTACGTGAATGAAACAGTTTCATTGACGGTAAAACCTGCCTACAAGGTTTTAAAAACGGTACCTGCCACATTCAAGACGATTACTGAAAGGGTAGAGATCAAAGCAGCCGGAAAAAAATTGACTGTTGTTCCAGAAAAATGGGGAACGGAGACAATTACTTATGTTTCTAAAGAAGGCGGAAATACCTTGCGTATTTCTCCAGCTTCGTTTAGACCAAGCTCCGAAACCATCGAGATTAAGCCAGCCTATGCACAATGGGAATTAGGCGCTTCTGCTCCTGACTGTGCTTCCGGTAATCCTGATGATTGTAGATACTGGTGTTACAAAGGGTATCCTGCAGAATTCTCTACTATTTCTACGGAAGTTTTGGGATCGGATGCCTCTGTAGCTAAAACACCAATTGGCTCTAAAAATGCTTCCTATACTAAAAGGGTATTGTTAGAACCAGCGAAGGTAATAGAAGAGGTGATTCCTGCCGAGTATACCGAGATCACTAAAACCGTATTGGACAATGACGCTTATACAGTTGAAGAAACGGTACCTGCCGTAACCAAAACCATTTCAAAGGAAGTGTTGAAGCAAAAAGGAGGTTTGACATCATGGACGGAAGTTGAATGTTCATTGGTTGAATACCAAGCATTGCCGATCAACTGGAACTTGGGTAGCGCTACCTTGACTGCCGAAGCCAAGAGAATAATCGATACAAGGTTAATGCCAGTTCTTCAACAAAATCCAGGGGTTAAATTGGAAATTGCTTCCCATACCGATGTTAGGGGCAACGCTTCTTCCAACCAAGACCTTTCTGAAAGAAGAGCAAAGGCCGTAGCCGATTATTTGATTACCAAAGGAATCAACTCAAGCTTATTGGTAGCCAATGGGTACGGTGAGACCAAGGTAAAGAACAGATGTGCAGAAGGGGTTACTTGTACTGAAAGAGAGCATGCGGTTAACCGAAGAACAGAATTTAGGTTGATCAATAACTAGAAAAAGAAAAACACTAACCATTAAAAGGGGCTTCCATTTCAGGAAGCCCTTTTTTTTATCAATGCGGTTATTTGTATTTATTGAGTAATTGAAGGTGATAACGAATTTCACCATTCATACTATACCCTGAATACTCACCTAGGGCATTTCCATTGGCGTTAACTACTTTCAGTAGGGGAAACACCCCTTTTTTATTGTATTTCTTTAATAGTTCTTTGTTGTGTTGCATTTGTCCTGCAGTGATTAAATCCTTATTTCTAGGCATATCAACATATAACAGGATATAGTCACCGGCAAGTTCCTTGAACGCTTGTGAATCGAAGAGATCGGTTTTCAACTTTTTACACGGGGGACACCAGTCACTCCCTGTAAAATAGACCATAATGTTCTTGTCTTCTTTTTTGGCCAATTTCACGGCCTTGTCAAAATCGGTCAGCCACGGAGAATCCTTCACGACTTCCATGTCGATCTGTGCATTGAAAAACAGGGGCAATAAGAACAGCAATAAAATACTTTTCATGTTGTTGTTTTTTAAATCATTTTCAAAAACCTTGCCAAGGGTTTATTTGAATAACGAATCCATACCGGGAATATTGGGCAACCCTTCCTTTGCGACGGCAGCCAACTCGGTCTCATTGACTTTTGTGGCTTTTTCTATGGCCTTGTTCAGGGTGATGACCAGATAGTCCTCCAACTGCTCTTTATCGTCTAATAAACAGGCATCGATGTGCACTTCCTGAATGACCCGGTTGGCCGAAATCGAAACGGATAATAAACCGTCGGAAGATTGCTCCCGAAGGTACACCGTATCCAATCTTTTTTTTGTTGCTTCCACTTTTTCTTGGGTTTCCCTGAGTTTCCCCATCATACCCATCATATCTCCAAACATCGCTTCTTTTTTTTATAGTTTACAGTCCAAAATTACTAAATTGTGGCGATAAGTAAATTTATATGATACACTTGGAAAAAAGAATGCTATTTTCTTTGGTAAGCCTTACTTTTGCGGTTTCTTGCCAAAATGAAAAGAAAACCATGACAATTAATGAAGTTCCCCCTATCGCGAAAAAGATTAAAAAGGAATTGATAATTCACGGTGATACCAGGGTCGATGATTACTATTGGATGAATGATCGGGAAGACCCTGAAGTAATATCCTATTTGGAAAAGGAAAATGCCTATTATAAGAAAATGACGGCCCATACCAAGGAATTCCAAGAAGAATTGTTTGAGGAAATGAAAGGTCGCATAAAGGAAGATGATGCCTCAGTACCCTATAAGAAAAATGGGTATTGGTATGTAACCCGCTATGAATCGGGAAAGGAGTATCCCATTTACAGTCGGCATAAGGGTACTTTGGATGCCCCTGAGGAGATTATGTTCAATTGTAATGACATGGCCGAAGGGCATGAATTTTTTAATCTGGGAGGTATTGCCATAAGTCCGAATAACAAACTGGCCGCCTTCGGGATCGATACGGTCTCACGAAGACAGTATACCATTAAAATCAAGAATCTGGAGACCGGTGAAATTTATAGTGACATTATTGAGAATACCACTGGCGGGTCTGTTTGGGCGAACGATAATACGACCTTGTTTTATACTAAAAAGGACCCCGTGACCTTGCGTTCAGATAAGATCTACCGTCATAAGTTCGGAACTGTTGCGGCCGAGGACCAGTTGGTATTTCATGAGGAAGACGAGACCTTCGGAACCTATGTCTACAAATCGAAATCGGATAAGTATTTGATCATAGGATCTTATAGTACCTTGACCTCTGAATTCAGGACCTTGAATGCCGATACGCCTCTAGCTGATTTCAAGGTATTCTCACCTCGGGAAAGAGGTTTGGAATATTCCATTGCCCATTATGATGATTCTTTTTATGTATTGACGAACAAGGATAAGGCAAAGAATTTCAAACTGATGAAGGTTGGGGAAATAAACACTACAGCGGCACATTGGGAAGAGTTCATACCCCATAGGGACAATGTTTTGTTGGAGGATATTGATATTTTCAAGGATTTTTATGTGCTGTCTGAACGAGAGAACGGTTTGAATAAATTGAAAATATCGCGATGGGACAAGTCAGATAGTTATTATCTGCCCTTTGAGAGTGAAACCTATACGGCCTATGTAAGTACGAATCCTGAATTCGATACCGATACGTTGCGGTATGCCTACAATTCAATGACCACTCCTAGTTCTGTGATTGATTTTAATATACAGACCAAGGAAAAAGTAGTCAAAAAGGAGCAGGAAGTGCTAGGGGGCAAGTTCAAGAAGGAAAATTATTATTCAGAGCGCATTTGGGCCACTGCCCGGGATGGCGTAAAGATCCCAATGTCGATCGTATATCACAAAGACACCAAAATCAATGCCCGAACACCCATATTGCAATATGCCTATGGTTCCTATGGCTCAACCATAGATCCTTATTTCTCGACGGTTCGTTTGAGTTTGTTGGATCGCGGGTTTGTGTATGTCATCGCCCATATTAGGGGTGGTCAGTATTTGGGACGACAATGGTATGAGGATGGAAAACTCCTGAAAAAGAAAAACACCTTCACCGATTTTGTCGATTGCTCAACCTATTTGATTGAAAACAACTATACGAGTGCCGACCATTTATATGCCATGGGAGGGTCGGCCGGTGGACTTTTGATGGGGGTAATTTTGAACAAAGCGCCTGAATTATATAAAGGGGTCATTGCAGCCGTACCTTTTGTAGACGTGGTAACCACCATGTTGGATGAGTCCATTCCGTTGACCACTGGAGAATATGATGAATGGGGCAATCCTAACGAAATGGCATATTATGAATATATGAAATCATATTCCCCATACGATAATGTAACTCCCCGAAAATATCCCAATATTTTGGTGACCACAGGATTACATGACTCCCAAGTGCAATATTTTGAACCGGCTAAATGGGTGGCCAAGTTAAGGGATCAAAAAACGGATGCTAATTTGATATTGTTCGACATTAATATGGATACAGGGCACGGTGGGGCTTCCGGACGTTTCGAATCCTTGCGGGAAGTGGCAAAGGAATATGCATTTCTTTTGGATTTGGAAGGAAAAATAGGGAATTAAATAATTTTACTAATTTTGTAAAGGAATTTTGACAATGTATCCATTGACGGGATTCAAAACTTAGATGCCTTTATGGAACATAAGATTAATGCCTACGATAGTGTCCTCGACTTAATAGGAAACACTCCCCTAATCAAATTGAATAAATCCACAGCCAAGCTTCATGGTAACTTTTATGCCAAAGTAGAGGCTTTTAATCCTGGACATTCCACAAAAGATAGGATTGCGACATATATCATCGACCAAGCGGAAAAGAAGGGTATATTAACCAAGGGTAGCACCATCATTGAAACCACTTCGGGGAATACGGGTTTTAGCCTTGCCATGGTCAGCATCATCAAAGGGTATGATTGTATTCTGGCAGTGAGTTCTAAATCCTCTGCCGATAAGATAGATATGTTGCGCACCATGGGGGCGAAGGTTTATGTTTGTCCTGCCCATGTAAGTGCCGATGACCCTAGGTCTTATTATGAGGTTGCGAAGCGATTGCATGAAGAAACCAAGGGTTCTGTTTATATCAACCAAT
The DNA here is from genome assembly GCF_049667165.1 of Maribacter sp. Classification (GTDB taxonomy): domain Bacteria; phylum Bacteroidota; class Bacteroidia; order Flavobacteriales; family Flavobacteriaceae; genus Maribacter_A. The sequence goes on along the minus strand of NZ_JBATHS010000040.1, from coordinate 7,417 downwards.
ATTTCAATGAATTGAATATTGATGCCCATTATGCCACTACAGGTCCTGAAATTTGGGAACAGACCAATGGTCATATTACCCATTTAGTGGCATGTAGCGGTACTGGAGGAACCATTTCGGGTATAGCCAGGTATCTAAAGGAAAAGAATTCAGGGGTACGGGTCATAGGTGTCGATGCCTTCGGTTCAGTACTTAAGAAATATCATGAAACGGGCAGCTTCGATAATAAGGAGATATACCCGTATAGGATTGAAGGTTTGGGTAAGAATCTGATTCCTACTTCAACTGATTTTACGGTTATTGATGAATTCATTAAGGTTACCGATGAGGCAAGTGCACATGCGGCCCGCGAATTGGCCCAAACCGAAGGTATTTTTGCAGGATATACGAGTGGTGCTGCAATGCAGGCCTTAAGGCAATTGGATGCCCTTGGCAAATTCGATGAAAACAGCAATGTAGTGGTGGTGTTCCCAGATCATGGTTCCCGATATATGAGCAAAATCTACAGTGATAAATGGATGGAAGACCAAGGATTTCTTGGAACGGAAGTAGAAAAAGAAACACAAAGCATACAATTTATAAAATAAATAAGGTTTGAAAGCATTCGATATGAAAAAAGCAATGATATCGATATCATTGCTTTTTTTGTTACGCACTAAATAAGTTATGAATGCTAATGAAAAATCAATACTTTTGCAGTAAACCAACTAGGTAAAATGAGAGATATATTTGAAAGAATAGTCGAAAACAAAGGTCCGTTGGGTAAATGGGCTTCACAAGCAGAAGGATATTTTGTTTTTCCGAAGTTAGAAGGCCCCATTTCCAATAGAATGAGGTTTCAAGGAAAAGAAGTAATCACCTGGAGTATCAATGATTATTTGGGACTATCCAATTTACCGGAAATCAGAAAAGTAGATGCTGAAGCTGCCGCCGAATACGGTTCAGCATATCCCATGGGTGCAAGGATGATGAGTGGTCATACTGATTTTCATGAACAACTGGAGCAGGAATTAGCTGCATTCGTTGATAAAGAATCGGCTTATCTATTGAATTTTGGGTATCAGGGTATGGTTTCTGCCATTGATGCCTTGGTCTCAAAAGATGACATAATTGTCTACGATGTCGACGCCCATGCCTGTATCATTGATGGTGTGCGGTTACATATGGGTAAGCGCTTTACTTTTAAACATAACGATATCGAGAGCCTGGAGAAAAACCTGGAACGGGCCAAGAAAATGGCAGAACACTCTGGTGGTGGTATCCTGGTGATCTCCGAGGGGGTTTTCGGTATGCGCGGAGAACAAGGAAGGTTAAAGGAAATCGTAGCCTTGAAGAAAAAATATAATTTTAGATTGTTCGTAGATGATGCCCACGGATTTGGTACCCTTGGAAAAACAGGGGCCGGAGCAGGGCAGGAGCAAGGTGTTCAGGATGATATTGATGTATATTTCGCCACTTTCGCGAAGTCTATGGCCGGTATTGGTGCTTTTTTGGCTGCAGATAAGGAAATCATCGATTATTTGAAATATAATTTACGTTCGCAAATGTTCGCCAAGTCATTGCCTATGATTTATGTCAAAGGGGCCTTGAAACGTTTGGATATGTTACGGACCATGCCAGAATTAAAGGCAAAGCTTTGGGAGAATGTCAATGCCCTGCAGAATGGACTTAAGGAAAGAGGTTTTGACATAGGTACGACCACAAGCTGTGTAACCCCGGTATATTTAAGTGGTAGTATTCCGGAAGCCATGGCGTTGGTCAAGGATCTTCGGGAGAATTATGGTATTTTCTGTTCCATAGTGGTGTATCCGGTCATTCCAAAAGGAATGATTTTATTGCGCCTTATTCCTACAGCCACACATACGTTGACTGATATCGAAGAGACCTTGGAAGCCTTTTCTGCCATCAGGGAACGTTTACAAAATGGTACCTACAAGAGACTTTCCGCTGCGGTAGCAGCAGCCATGGGGGAATAATAGCATCCTCCTGAAAATAAGACCCCTATCGGCCATTGGTTTTTAGGGGTCTTATTGGTTAAGATCCTTTCGATAAGTCCTACGGCGCTTGTATATTTTCGGATCAAAATGCTTCCAGATTTGTTTAATGGCGATGTTGTCTTCCAATTCTGGGGTACGAATACATTTTTCGATTTTTCTCTCAGAAAACGTTTTATGGTACTCACTGAAAATGACCGCTGTAACCCCTTTGTTCTGGTATTCAGGATGCACGCCTATCAGGTAGAAAATCACATCTTTACTGTATTTTTTAGCCCATAACATATGAAAAATACCCATCGGGAATAATTTACCCTTGGCTTTTTGAAGTGCCTTTGAGAATGAGGGCATCACGATACCAAAGGCAATGAGCTTATCATTCTTATCCAAAATAAATTTCATGTATTCAGGATTGATAAAACTGATATACTTCTTTTTGAAATAGGCTTTCTGCACTTCTGTGATAGGAACAAAAGAAGATAAGGAGGCGTATGATTCATTGAATAAATCGAACATTTGGTCGGCCATGGCCAACACCTCCTTCGTTTTTGTGAAGTTTATGGCCTTAACGCCATATCTTTTCTGTACCAACTCGTTGGCCTTTTCAAAGAACTTGGGGTGGGCATTTGCAAATGGGAATCTATTTTCCATATATTCCTTTTCCTTGATGAAGCCCAAGCGTTCATAATGCTTTTGGTAATAGGGATGATTGTACCAAGTGATCATGGTCCCTATTTCCTCGAAGCCCTCTACAAGTACACCTACCTTATCTAAATTGGAAAAGCCAACAGGTCCTTCCATATACTCTAAATTGTACCCATGGCCAAGGGTTTCGACCTTTTTCAACAATGCTTCAGACACCTCTGTGTCATCGACGAAATCGAACCAGCCGAAGCGCATTTTCTTTACCTTTTGTTGGTTGATTTCGATCCAATTGGCAATGGCCGCTATCCGCCCTACGATTTCCTCGTTTTTATAGGCAAGAAAAAAACGGGCCTCGGCATTTTCAAAGGCTGGGTTTTTTGATTTGTCGAACGAATCCAGTTCATCATTGATGATCGGAGGGACCCAATAGGGCGAATCCTTATAAAGGGTAAACGGAAACGTGACGAATTTCTTTAAATCGGCTTTTGAAGTAGCTTCTCTTAGGGTGACCATACATACATTTTGTAAGGTCAATATTAGCAATATAAATCAATACCAAAAAATTATAGTGGCAGTTTTAATTGACGCTGTTCGCAGATTTTCAATGCACTGTGGGGTACCTATAAATTATCCTTTTTAGCTTCTTTTTTAAGTTTGCGAAGCTGTTTTTTGGTAGGCCCTAAATCAATATCCTCAGCGCCCGTTCCTGTATTTTTCTTCTTCTTTTTCTTCTTTTTCAAAGATTTTTTCTTGATTTCCCCACCATTGCCATCGGCATTTTGGTCCTCGATGGCCTTAGGTTCGTCTTTATGGAAATCGAACCGGTACGATACGCCTGCGCTTATAAAGATACGTGATGGTGTGTTTTTAAAACTAGCACCTAGATTCATATCTGCCTGTAGTACCTCATTGAACAAATAGGCGACCCCACCGCGTAAGAGCACATCGGAATACCGGTCACTATCAAACCCCTGGTTTTCTACAAAGACACTCCATTTGGGATCTCGAAAAGCATGTGAGAGCGAAATCGTATAACCCATTTCAGGAAAATCCGTGCCAATACGGTCATAGGACAAGTTGGAAATAAGCACGAATCTTGGTGATAACCTGCTTTGCGTGGCTACCATAACCCTTGGAGATATCGTTGGGTCACCCACATAGAAGGGGTTATCCCCTAAAACAAAATTTGCCCCGGCATATACCGAAATGGATGGAATCAAATTTTTCAATTGAAACACATTGTTGGCCTTCCAACTGTATAGATTGGGTTTGTCATTCTTATAACGATCATAGATCAAAAATTTAAGCCCGATCCTATTTCTATAAAAATCAGTCCTGGAATCAGTGGTTCCAAAATTTTCGAATGTAATTTTTTGGTTTTGAAAGGTGCTTTCCCAATTCAATTCCAAGCGCTCGAACAATAGTCCGTAGCGCAATGAGATGTCGGTCCCAAAAAGATCACTTTGGGTATTCAACAAACTATGATCTTGCTGTTCATAAAAAAGACCGGTTTCCAATTGCAATACATTTTTACCTACGGCATAAGCACTTACCGATAAGCCGGGTCTATTCGAATTAATGACATCCGTATACTGCGATATTCCAAAAGTTGGTATTATTAGGCAGGCAAAAAGTATTGAATGCATCAATTTTTTAAACTCAAAACAACCCTTCATAGCTCTATTTTATTATTATTTTAAGACTTTTACGTTACTATTACAACGCTAGAATCGTACTTTTGATATAAATTATTTAAAATTAGTATGACTTTTCTGAAAACGATTTTAATAATCCTTTTGGTGTATTACCTGCTGAAAATTTTGGTGAAGTGGTTTGGGCCTAAACTCTTCAGCTATGCAGCAAAGAAGACCGAAGAACGATTTCGAGAGAATTTCGGGGGATTTAATAATCAACAGCATACGAACGAGGAAAAAGTGGGGGATGTGATTATTGACAAGAAACCCCCAAAAAGAAATGCATCTTCCAAAAAAGTTGGTGAATACATCGAATTTGAGGAACTAGATTGATTATTTTAGCCGAACCAACCACATTACTATTCTAATGAAGTCAGGTTTCAAAGCTTTTTACACCCATTTTTTTGTTTTGGTTTTCTTTGTAATAGCCGCCTTGGCCTATTTCAATCCTGTGTTACAGGGTAAGGTCATAGAACAATCCGATATCCGCCAGTATACCGGTATGGCCAAGGAACAAAATGATTTCCGAAAGAAAAACGGGGAAGAACCGTATTGGACCAACAGTGCTTTTGGCGGTATGCCCACCTATCAACTTGGTGCCTATTATCCACATGATTATGTAAAGAAACTCGACCGTTTGATCCGCTTTCTACCAAGACCTGCCGATTATCTATTTCTGTACTTTTTAGGATTCTATATTTTATTATGTTGCCTAAAAGTGGACTATAGGCTTGCTGCACTGGGGGCTTTGGCCTTTGGGTTTTCTACCTATCTGATCATTATCCTTGGTGTCGGGCACAATGCCAAAGCCCTTGCCTTGGCCTATATGCCCATGCTTTTAGGGGGCATTATCCTTGTCTTTAGAGGCAAGTATCTTTGGGGGTTTGTGTTGACCGCCATTGCCATGGCCCTAGAAGTAGGGGCCAATCACTATCAAATGACCTATTATTTTATGTTATTGGTAGTGATTGTTGGGATTGTTTATTTGGTCGATGGGATAAGAAATAAGAAATTAAAGCATTATTTCGCTTCAGTCGGATTATTATTGGTAGCGGTTATATTGGGCATAGCTGCCAATGCGACCAGTTTGATGGCCACTAAGGAATATGCGGATTGGAGCACGCGGGGCACCTCTGAGCTGACCATTACTCCAGATGGCACACCAAAGACCGCAACAAAGGGTCTGGATAAAGAATATATCACCCAATATAGTTACGGAATTGTTGAATCATTGAACCTCTTTGTGCCACGTCTGTTCGGAGGGTCAAATGCCGAGGATTTGGGAGGGAACTCGAAAACGTATGATTTTTTGATCGATCAGGGTATTTCTAGAAGCCAGGCGTTGGATTTTTCAAAAAATTTGCCGTTGTATTGGGGAGATCAGCCCATTGTTGCAGGTCCGGCCTATGTCGGGGCAATCATTTTATTTTTGTTTCTTCTTGGGTTGTTCCTGGTCAAGTCCAAAGCAAAATGGTGGCTATTGGGCGGTGTACTTTTATCACTTTTATTATCTTGGGGCAAAAATTTTGGACTGCTCACAGACTTTATGATCGATTATTTTCCGCTATATAACAAGTTCAGGGCGGTATCCTCCATACAGGTATTATTGGAACTCTGTGTGCCCATATTGGGTATTTTGGCACTTAAGGAATTATTTAGTCCCATCCGTGAAAGGGGTGAAAAATTGAAGGCATTGAAGATATCCTTCTTTATGGTCATCGGTTTGGGCCTTGCCTTGTTCTTGATGAAAGGCTCTTTCAGTTTTGAAGGTATTTCAGACGAGACATTGAAACGATATTATGGCGATGAGATCCTTTCCTTGATACGTTTGGACAGGGAGGCGGTTTATATGAATGACCTCTTACGGAGTTTGGTTTTTGTGACGTTGACCGCTGGCGTTGTTTGGTTGTATTTAAAGGAAAGAATCAAGGCCAATATACTTATCCTGATTTTGGGAATTTTGATCGTTGTTGATTTGGTAGGTGTGGATCTACGTTATGTAAACAAGGAAGATTTTGTTTCCAAACGAAAAATGGCGGCGCCTTTTCCCGAAACACTGGCTGATCAACAAATTGCAAAAGACAAAGCAATCTATAGGGTATATAACCCTCAAGAAGGTTTAAATGGTGCCAGTACCTCATATTATCATAAATCCATTGGGGGCTACCATGCGGCCAAACCGGCAAGGTTACAGGATTTATTCGATTTTTATATCTATAAAGGGAACCTCGGGATCTTGAACCTGCTTAATGTGAAATATGTCGTTCAACAAGACGAAGAGGGTAATGGCATTCCTACCTTGAATCCTGATGCCAATGGCAATGCCTGGTTTGTGAACAAACTCATTGAAGTAAAGACTGCCGATGAAGAGATTAAGGCGTTGGAAAATCTGGACGTCAAGAATGAAGCCGTTGTGAATACGTTTCGTTTTTCCACGATCAATAGATTCAATTTCCATACCGATTCATTGGCTACCGTAGCCTTGACAGATTATAAACCGAATCATTTGACCTATAAGGCATCGAACCCTTATCCAGGGGTTATCGTGTTTTCTGAAATGTATTATGGTCATGGATGGAATGCCTATATCGATGGGCAACCTAAAGACCATTTTAGGGCAAACTATGTGTTACGGGCATTGTCGGTTCCGGGTGGGGACCATACCATAGAATTCAAGTTTGAACCTCAAATCATTGAAAAAGGAAGTATAATAACCTTGGCCAGCTCCATTGTTCTTGGGCTGATCGTTTTAGGTGGAATCATGTATTCCGTGCGACGATCCTCGAAAAAAGAAGGGGATCAATGAAACTGACAGGCTTAAAATAATCATTAAACAATCAAGGGAATGATTATTTTTAACATCAAAGGTTACATGTGACCTATGGAAATAATAAGAATAACACATGAAAAAAGTATTGATCCTAACCTATTATTGGCCCCCGGCAGGTGGCCCTGGCGTACAGCGATGGTTGAAATTTGTAAAATATTTACCTGATTTTGGGTTAACCCCAATGCTTTACATTCCTGAAAATCCTAATTACCCTCTTTTGGATGAATCCCTTGTAAATGAGATTCCCGAAGGAC
>NZ_JBATHS010000039.1:0-10259 GCF_049667165.1 Maribacter sp. | reverse complement strand
ATTCTTCATGAAATCAACGTTCCCAAGGGGACCAAGTTCTACAATACGCAAAAACAACAGCACAATGTGGATAAATCCATCGAATTTGAAATTTTGGAAAAAGCCCATCCTGCCCTGTTTAGAAAAGAAAAGATCTCTTTGGATTTTCCCATTAAAAATACAGATAGGGCCATTGGCGCCATTATCAGTAATGAGATTTCAAAAGTCTATGGAGCAGAAGGTCTGCCAATCAATACCATCAAATTGAATTTCACTGGTTCTGCTGGACAAAGTTTTGGGGCTTTTGCCACCAAGGGTCTTACCATGACCGTAAACGGCAATACAAACGATTATCTGGGCAAAGGACTTTCTGGCGCAAAATTGGTTATAAAAGTACCAGAAGGATCGACCATCGTTCCAGAGAAAAATGTCATTACCGGTAATGTTACCCTCTATGGGGCCACTGCCGGTAGAGCTTATATCAATGGAAAGGCAGGAGAGCGGTTTTGTGTTCGGAATTCCGGTGCAAAAACCGTAGTCGAAGGTATTGGTGATCATGGGTGCGAATATATGACCGGAGGGGTTGCCGTTATACTAGGAGAGGTAGGCCGTAATTTTGGAGCTGGTATGAGTGGTGGAATTGCCTATGTCTATGATAAGAACAAGACATTTAAAAATAATTGCAATACCGAGGCTTTAAACCTACTTGCGGTAGATGAGGATGAAGATATCAACCAACTGAGGGAATTGATCGAAAGCCATTATAACTACACCATGAGTCCGTTGGCACAGCGTATTCTTGAACATTGGCAAGAATGCCTTAAGGACTTTGTCAAGGTCTTCCCTGAAGAATACAAACAAGCATTGATTCGTTTAGAAAGAGAAAAATTACAAACAATTTAAATCGAGACATGGGAAAGATTACAGGTTTTTTGGAATTCGATAGAAAAGTTGAGGAATATGCACCCGTTGAAACTCGTGTAAAAAACTACAAAGAGTTTACCCTTTCAATGAAGGAATCGGAGTTGAAGGAGCAAGGGGCACGTTGCATGGATTGTGGTATTCCGTTTTGTCATGGCGGTTGTCCTTTGGGTAACCTTATTCCAGATTTCAATGATGCCGTTTATCGCGGTAAATGGGAGAAAGCGGCGTATATTTTGCATGCCACCAACAACTTTCCTGAATTTACCGGCAGACTATGTCCGGCCCCTTGTGAGGAAGCTTGTGTACTCGGGATCAATGAAGACCCCGTTACCATTGAGAATATTGAGAAGAATATCGTAGAGAAAGCCTTTGCCAATGGATGGATAAAACCCGAACTGCCAAAGCAACGTACCGGAAAAAAAGTTGCGGTTATCGGTTCCGGACCTTCTGGTTTGGCCGCGGCACAACAATTGAATCGGGCGGGACATTTGGTTACCGTTTTCGAAAGGGATGAAAAACCAGGTGGACTTCTACGCTATGGTATTCCTGATTTTAAGATGGAAAAACAAGTTATCGATAGACGATTAGAGGTGTTACAAGCAGAAGGTATCGTATTCCAATGTGGGGTTCATGTCGGTGTCGATATCAAAGCGGACCAACTAAAGGAAGATTTTGATGCCTTGGTCTTATGCGGTGGAGCAACGGTACGAAGAAACCTACCCATAAAAGGAGCTGATCTTAAAGGTGTCGTACAGGCCATGGATTTTCTTGGTCAAAACAATCGCCGGGTCGATGGAATCAAGGATTTAGGTGAAGAAATATTAGCCACTGATAAAGATGTCATTGTTATAGGTGGAGGGGATACAGGTTCTGATTGTATTGGCACATCCATTAGGCACGGTGCAAAATCGGTATCGAATTTTGAAATCATGGGCAAAGGGACAGTTGAACGCCCCATTGATCAGCCTTGGCCTTTTTGGCCGATGCGATTACGTACTAGCTCTTCGCATAAAGAAGGGGCTGAACGATTTTTCAGTATATCGACCAAGGAATTTATTGGTGATAAAGACGGAAATCTGAAAGGTTTGATCACTACGGAGGTGGAATGGATCAAAGAACCGGGCTCACGCCCCATTTTAAAGGAAGTAAAGGGAACGGAAAAAGAATGGAAATGTGACTTGGTCCTTTTGGCCCTTGGTTTTACCGGTTCTGAAATGACCTTGGCTGATCAATTCGGATTAGAGGCTGATCCAAGAACCAACATAAAGGCCAGTATAAAAGATTATATGAGTAATGTTCCCGGTGTTTTTGTAGCCGGTGATCAACGTAGAGGTCAATCCTTGATCGTTTGGGCCATATCAGAAGGTAGACAGGCCGCATATCATGTAGACGCCTATTTAATGGGTAGTTCTGAGCTCCCACTTAAAGGTGAAGGGGATTTGCCAAGGATTTAGCATTCATTATATATACCCTTAAAAAAAGCCACTTTTTCAATAAAGTGGCTTTTTTTATATCCATTTGGCACTAATAATTCCCTTATAATCATGCTATGCCTACTCATTAAATCGATAAAACTTAAATCCTTTGATGCACTTCATTTCGCGGTCGGGAAATATTACAGCTTAATGATGGCCAAGCCCAAGCGATGCTTTAGGGCAGGTCACCTCCAGTAAATACCGAACTGTACTTCAATACCTGATGTGGGGGTGGGAATACCCACAACGGCCCTACCATATATGTATAGCGCAAAAAAAACCCGACGATGCTATAAGGGGCTTGAGGAACGCTGACGCTTCCGGTCAGCGATCTTATGGCGGCGGCCTATCATGTAGACGCGTATTTAATGGGTAGCTTTGAGCTCCCCCTTAAAGGTGAAGGGGATTTGCCAAGGGTATAAAAATAATTTTATTATGTGACATTTAATAAATGCTTATCTTTTAGGATGTAAAATTAATTTAATGTCCCACCCTGATTTCGTTTAAATGTTGTGAGATGCTGCGAACTGTTTCTAGAAATAAAAAGCTCACTTTCAACAACTGTTCGGTCACATTATACTTTTTAATATTGATCATATCTTTTTTGGTCAATTGTCCTTTTGTACAAAGTCAAGAAGAATCCGCTATACAAAAGCAATTTTCCTTCAGTACTTTAACGGTAAATGAAGGGCTTTCTCAAAATAGTGTTTTGAGTATTGCTCAAGATACAATCGGATATATATGGTTTAATACCGAAGATGGGCTCAATAAATATGATGGTCGGGAATTTACACATTACAATGTTCCCTCCGGTGAGACGAAACGGGAAGTAAAGTATATTTCGGGTGAATTGTTTGTTGATAGCGCTGGGATATTATGGGTCGTGGCCAACTCTGGAAAATTAAATCGTTACCAGCAAGAAACTGATAGCTTTCATGAAGTTCCTAGATTTGAACAGGTAATCACAATGGCTCAAGATACCGATCAAAACTATTATATCGGCACTTATGGAGAAGGACTTTTTAAAATAGACCATCACACCAAGGACACTGTTCAAATCCTAAAACCAAAAGATAGACATTTTGCAGTTTGTAGTTTTTTGGAGACAGATGACAAGACCATTCTTGCAACCACAGATGATGGCATCATAGAGATTAAAGATAATGACTACCAGTTTATTGAGCTTGCTCCCGAAACTATTTTCAGTCGGTTCGCAAAATCCAAGACAGGTACCTTATTTCTAGGGAGTTATGAGAAAGGGCTCTACTTAAAGTCTAAAAACGATACTGGCTTTAAGTCATTTACAGGATTTGACAATTATCCCCTTCCCGGGAATTTAATTGTTAAAGACCTTTTGGTCGACAAACAAGATCGACTATGGATTACTACTGAAAGGCTTGGCGTGTTTTTGGTGGATTTCAGTGTAAAAACCGTCCAAAACTTTATATATGACAAGAACGATCCATATGCGCTTAGTTCCAATTCTTTGTTTTTTATGCTTGAAGACAATGCGGGAGTCATTTGGATAGGAACGCAAGGAAACGGGGTATGTTACTATGATGCTTACCTAAAAAAATTCAATGTACTGACAGATGATCAGGTATCGCAAAATGTAAACATAGACGGTGTAAGAGCTATCGCCACCAGTGAAAACAATACCATATGGGTTGGCACTGAAGACCAAGGATTGACCAAAATAGACTTAGCTGCCCAAGATTACAACACCTATTCGACTACGAATTCAGATCTTTTGGGAAATAGAATTGTCAGCTTGTTTTATGATGAAGGGGGCTTATGGATTGGTCATTTGAACAATGGACTTCAAAAGATCGATGCCAATGGTAAAATGACTTTCTACAAGGAAACAGCACCATTTACTGTATTAAAGATTTTTAAAGATGTTTCGGGGAATATGTGGCTTTGCACCAATCATGGTCTCTTGCAGTTTGATCAAGACAAAGGTATAAAGAAACAATTTACCTCGGAAAATTCAAGTTTGGCTTCAAATTATTATATAAGTACCGTTGAACAGGATATTAATACAATTGAGCAAGGTGATGCAAACACCCTTTGGGTAGGAACGGAATTTGACGGACTGTACCGTCTTGATATCCTGGAGAATAAATTTTTGGAAGTTGAAGGTATATCCGATAGGATTTTTTCGTTGCATTATGATAACCCCATGCTTTGGATTGGCACAAACGGCAATGGTTTAAAATCATACAACATAAAAGAAAACAGGATAAAAACCTACACCAAAAAAGATGGTCTGCCCAATGATATTATATATGGTATTTTACCTGACACCGAGGGAAATTTATGGTTGAGTTCCAACAAAGGAATTACTAAACTCAAAATTGAAAATGATTCCATTTCAGCTATAGAAAACTACAGCAATTACTTTGGGTTACAGTCGTACGAATTTAATGCCGGGGCCTTTCATAAAAATAGTAGTGGCATTTTATATTTTGGAGGAATAAAAGGGCTCAATTGGTTTAACCCAAAGGACCTCAAAACAAATCCTGTCCCTCCAAAAACTGCATTGACCAAACTGGAAGTGTTCAATAAAGAAATTCCTTTTTCAAATGAATTACAACTTGGGCACACTGAAAATACCCTATCGTTCACTTTTTCCTCCCTACAATTTGCACAACCGGAATTGAACCAATATAAATATCGTCTAGTAAACAACGATGCCGATTGGATCAGTGCTGGCAATAACAATGTGGCACATTATACCAACCTGCCCCCCAACAAATACGAATTTCAGGTACTGTCGAGCAATTATGATGGCATATGGAACACGGAACCTACCACCTATTCATTTACCATCTTAAAACCCTGGTATTGGACCAATTTGGCCAAAGCTGGGTATGTATTGGCGTTGCTGTTCATGTTATTTGGCATCTATCGTTATTTAAGTTGGCGTTGGCAAATGAAAATGGAACTTGCCCAAGAGCACGATGAAAAAGAGCGTCTGCAAAAACTGGATGAATTAAAAAACCGCCTCTATACTAATATTTCGCACGAAATCAGGACTCCGTTGACACTTATTTCCGGACCTGTAGAAAACCAACTTGCAAAAAAAGGGCTTCAAGAGCAGGACAAAAAAGAACTGAATTTGGTCAAAAGAAGTGCAGACCGGTTGTTGAACCTTGTCAATCAAATGCTTGACCTTTCCAAATTGGAATCTGGAAAGTTGGAATTGAATGTAAGTGAGGATAATCTAAATATATTTCTTAATGAAGTTTTGAGTTCCTTTGAATTTCAAGCAAAAGTAAAAGGGCTTGATTTTGAGCAGCAGATTAAAGTCCAAAAATTAGCTTGGTTTGATCGCGATGCTTTAGAAAAAATAATTTCAAATTTACTTTCCAATGCCATTAAATACACTTCATCCAAAGGAAAAATAACATTTAATGCACAACAACAAGAGCATCACTTGATCGTAAGTGTAATAAATGATTCGCATTCGCTTGCACAAGAAGACCTCTCCAGAATATTTGATAGGTTTTATCAAACAGATAAAAATAATAAAGGAGCGGGAATAGGTTTGTCTCTGGTTAAGGAGTTAACGACCCGTTTACACGGTAGTGTAATAGCCCAATTAGACCATGCTAATAGGGTGCAGTTTACCGTTAACATACCTACAGAAGCCTCATACTTCGCAACAAATGAAATTTCTAGGTCAAAAGAGGTAAAAAAGATTGATTCAAATGTGAATTATGCATTGAATAATTCTACTGAATTAGAGCGAAGCAGCCAAAAGCCATTGCTCTTACTGGTAGAAGACGACCCAGATATTAGACAATACATCAAATCCATATTTAAAACCAATTACAGGATCGAGGAAGCCATAAATGGGGAAGAGGGTTTGAAAAAATCATTTGAATCAAATCCTGATTTGATTATCAGTGATGTTATGATGCCGGTTATGGATGGTATCGAAATGTGCAATACTTTAAAATTTGACACTAGAACAAGTCACATCCCCATTATTCTCTTAACTGCCAAAAGCGGGGAGCAACATGAAATTGAAGGTCTTAGAACCGGGGCCGATGCGTACATCAACAAACCCTTTAATCGCGAAAAATTGGTGATTACTGTTCAAAAACTCATCGATCTACGCCTCAAATTACAGAAGCATTTCAGTCAATATTTGAGCATCACGCCAGATATTACAATTACTTCAACAGAAAGCAGGTTCCTTAGTCAACTCAAAAAGGTTTTGGATTCCCATATTTCCGACCCTGATTTTAATAGCGAATTTTTTTGTAGGCAAATGGGTATGAGCAGGACACAGTTACACCGTAAACTTACGGCTATCGTAGGAATGTCTACCACAGAATTCATACGTTCACAAAGATTAAAACTGGCAAGTGATTTATTACTCAATACAGATGCATCTGTTTCTGAGGTCGCCTATCAAGTAGGTTTTTCCACCCCGTCATACTTTAACCGCTGTTTTAAAGAATATTTTGGCAAAACTCCTTCGGCGTTTAAGGCCTAACATATTGTTTATAAGCAAGTTATGTTTGTTGTAACATATGTTCTAGTCTTTGGAACATATCTACAATCCCTATACAAATTCCTAGACTACATTTATCCTGTTCTAAAATTGAAACATGCATTTAAAATTGTTCAAAACAGATAGATGTAGCATCTATATTCCCATTGATCATATGGAAAAAGGAACATACAAATTGATAATATTGGAGAATAATAAAGTGATAAAAACATTCAACATCTGTAAAAGATAAAACCTATTGTATGAAATCTATAAACAAACACATATTCCTTTGGAGCGGTCTATTTCTGGGGTTATTAGGATGTAGGGAAAACCCGAAAAGTGAAAAGTCAAAACTTGAATCGGCAACCATTGATAAAACTTCCGGTATGGTCAACATACTTACCCGTGGTATGGAGTTTATCTCAAAAGACACCCTTGATTCTGGCTGGAACACGTTGACCTATTCAAATGAGTCGAAGGAAGTCCATTTTATATTACTGGATCTATATCCTGCTGGCAAAACCGCAGTGGATACCAAAAACGATATCCTTCCCCCCTTCGAAGAAGGCATGAAACGTATTATGGATGGTGATATGGACAATGCCGTATTGGCTTTTGGCAAATTGCCAGAATGGTTTCAAAAAGTAAGGTACATGGGTGGTACGGGTCTTATTTCCCCTGAAAATACCGCGAAAAGTACCGTCTATCTTGAACCTGGCCTCTATATTATGGAATGCTATGTAAAAATGATGGACGGATCTTGGCATACCAGTCATGGTATGTACAAGCAAATTATTGTAACCGATAACAAAACAGTATTACGACCACCAAAAGCAACTGCCCATGTCAACATATCCAGTACAAAAGGCATCGTACTGAAGGATAGTGTTTCTTCTGGAAAGCAAATCTTTCAAGTGCAATTTGAGGACCAGACCGTATATGAACACTTTTTGGGACACGATATCAATCTAGTTCGCTATGACGATTCTGCCGAATTACCCGATTTATTTGAGTGGTTGAACTGGATGAACCCTATGGGATTAAGAAGTCCAGCCCCAAATGGATTTACATTTTTGGGAGGCATGAACAACCTTCCAAGTGGTGCCAACGGGTATTTTGAAGTAGACCTATCACCGGGCAATTATATTTTGATTTCAGAAGTACCTGATGCCGATAAGAAAAAGCTGATGTACAAATTCACTATAACCAATTAATCTTTATCAAATGAAAACAATTTTAAGAACTTTCTTTGTTTTATCACTTATCATGGCCTGTACTACTGAAGATACTCCTGAAACACTAAAGGAGAAAGATAATCAGGAGAATCCTCAGACTGAAAATCCCCAAACTGAAACTACAAATAATGTGGAAGACCTACAAGGAGATTGGTTTAGGGTGGGCGGTAATAATCCTACAAATAACGGAATGCTCGTAAGAGTAATTGAGGATCAAGGAGTGATTATATTACCCCAGGATTCAGGTTTTGAAAAAGAGGATATTAAGTGGAAAGATATTCTTTCCAAGGAATCGGATAATTATGATTATTCCGAATTGGGTAGTGACTATAACTATTATGATGCCCAAATTGAAATTGGAACTGATGATACACTTCGTATTTCTGTGGCAGCGGCCGGACCAGGTAACATTCAAAAATGGGTACGTGATTTTGCTGAATTTGATAACTGTACCCCTTATCAGCCAGAAAATAACGAGGGTAACATCAATGAATTTTGGGATGCAATAAATGAAACGGATGTGTATACTGAACTATTACCCGCAATAACTGGCCCAGGTGGTGGATATTATACCGTTGTTCTTACAAATGACAGTGGTGTGGTGCCAGGTTTGAAGGTTACATCATCCAATGATACATTAGGAGCTATTGCAAATAGTACCGCAGCTGAAACCAATGATGAAAATACTAGAACCACAAGTTTCCTTGCTTATCCTGGAATCAGTTATGACATCGCAGCACATTACTCTTCTTTTGTGCCTGCTAGTACGAGTCCCACTTCATATGAAATTAATTGGATTTATACCGACATTGTGGATTGTTACGAGCCAAACGATGAACTTTCACAAGCAAAATCAGTTCCTAAAAATGAAATTATAGAAGCATATGCGCTAACAGGTCATATTAATAATTCGGTAACCTATGGTGAACCACAAAGCTATGATTATTATTCTACACAACTAAGAGAACCAGCAAAAATAAAGGTTGAGCTACTTGAAGTACCCTCTAGTGTAAACTTAAATGTAAAAATTTTTACTACCGATGGGCAACAACTAATAACAGATTATGAAGAGGTTTCAGGAGTGGTTTCAGAAGATGGTGCTATTTACAACACCCAAACAAGCTCCATACTTCAAGAAGGTACATATATTATTAGAGTTACTATAGGGGGTAGTAGACCTACTGTTGTGAATGATGATCAAGATATTCCTGATTACTGGAATTCGCCTTATACTTTCAAGATAACAACTACAGATTAAAATTTAAATTATCTCTAAAAATAAAAAAGTCCTTTACAGAAATGTAAGGGACTTTCGAGGAACGCTGACGCTTCCGGTCAGCGATCTTATGGCGGCGGCCTATCCATGACGCTGCCAAAGGCCATGCCCTTGTGCAGGTCAGGTCTGATGACTCTGACGAGTATCAGACTCCGTAAGAGACCATGACCTGCCCGAAGGGCCACGTCATCGGCCCTCCCACAATACCACAAAAAAAAACCCCGACGATGCGAAGCATGTCGGGGTCAAGGAAGGCGGCGGCCTACTCTCCCACCTGGTGTGGCAGTACCATCGGCGCAGACGGGCTTAACTTCCCTGTTCGGAATGGTAAGGGGTGGGCCCCGTCGCCATGGCCACCTAAATTTTATGCTGGACGTGGTCCTGCATCTATATTTTAATACTCCCTGATCGGAAGTATGACATAATAATGGGACAGGTAGAGGGGAAAAATACGTTCTTTTTAAGTAAAGCACACGGTTCGAATATAATATAAAAGGGATGTCGCCCCTACGTTCCGCAAAGCGGAAGTAGGGGACTTACGTTGCGCAAGCCCAACGGGCAATTAGTACCACTCGGCTACGGACATTACTGCCCCTGCACCTATGGCCTATCAACGTGGTCATCTCCCACGGCCCTTTAAAGAAATCTCATCTTGTGGCCGGTTTCGCGCTTATATGCTTTCAGCGCTTATCCGATCCCGACATAGCTACCCAGCGATGCCCCTGGCGGGACAACTGGTGCACCAGCGGTCGGTCCGACCCGGTCCTCTCGTACTAGGGTCAGCTCCACTCAGATTTCTAACGCCCGCAGTAGATAGAGACCGAACTGTCTCACGACGTTCTGAACCCAGCTCGCGTGCCACT
>NZ_JBATHS010000038.1:0-37615 GCF_049667165.1 Maribacter sp. | reverse complement strand
GAATAGCCCCGAGGCTTCGGGGTCCTAAACTTTGGCATTGTTGCCGAAAGGTTTTTTGACATATTGGTTTTGGCCTCATAGTTCAACGGATAGAATAGAAGTTTCCTAAACTTTAGATCCAGGTTCGATTCCTGGTGAGGTCACTTTCCCTAAGCTGTAACACTTGTTCTCTGTAAGTTGTTGTGGCCAAAAGGGCTTACTATGAATAAATAAACGTAAGCTTGTGTTATTGAATGGACAGGGTTGATTATTAGGTTGTCACGTGCGCTTGAAAATTGTTTTTAACCACAGCCTACTGACTACTGCCTACCGGTACGCCGCATCCATATTTCATACATGGGTTCACCCTTGCTGTTCTTGCCTTGATGATGCCAATCATCACCAATAACTTTATAATCGAAGGTAAGCTTGGCTCCGACTCGAGAATTATCCCTAGAGAAAAATTCGATGTTTTCTTGGTATACCCCATCCTTTGCCGTAAAAGAACCACCACCCGTACCATGGAATTCCATGGTTTCGGTATTATAGGCAATCCATTGAAACCGACCTTCCATCAAGTATTTTAATGTTTTCCTCGGTTTGCTGTCTCCCCTGCGTTCTTGACCTGTATCCGGACCTCGGGCGCCAAATAACCATTGACCATCCAAATCTTGATTCAGCTTTGGGATGGTATTGAATGGTAATTTGGATTTTAGTTCAAGAACCAGCTTTGAACCTTCCATAGTGTAGGGAATACTAAGTAGTCGCATCGAGTCTTGTGCAAAGTTCGAGTTGAACTCCAAAAGTACTAGGAGCCGATTGTCTTCGAATCGAGGAAACCCACCTACGGTTTTAATGAACTTTGCCGGTGCTTTTTCATAAAGCGTCAATGTTAGATAATTCTCCGAGATCTTGAGTTCGTGAATAATATTCTTACCCTCTGAAATGTAAACGCCAGACTTAATTTGGGCTTGTAGGCTCATTAAACCACCGCAGAAAAGAACTATGAAATAAAGGGACATGTGTTTTTTCGCTTCCATATTTAAAAATATCTTCACTAAATATAAGAATTAATATACTATAAATGAATTGGTTATAGTTAATTACGGACGTATTCGAGACCAACAAAAACTTTTTTTTACATTTTACCGTATTTTTTTCGGAAACGCTTGTTTTTAAATATTTTTTGTTTTCATTTGTGCTCTCAAACTGATGGTATTCTTGGTTTGTATTTAAGCAATTAGCTGAACATAATGAATGGTGTTTGTATGTTCGGGTCAATGGGAATTAGGAAGTCAAACCCATTGTCAACCCAGGGATTGGGTAACCGGAATTTAAAGCTTACTTCCGATTACACTTTCACGATCGTCTGTAGCCAGCACGATTACTCTTTTATTCCAACCACTGCAAAACAGATAATTATTTGATTTAAATGCGTTGATCTTTTCAAAAAAGATTCTATTCCTTTATCTTAATTTTTAAATTGAATATAATTTCCAAATAATTATTTGTTCCATGAACACAAAATATATTGATCTCGTCGATCAAACCTTTGATTTTCCACAAGAGGAATTTACCCTAGACCATGACAACCTACAATTTCATGGCATACCCCTGATTGAACTGGTTGAGAAATATGGCAGTCCATTGAAATTCACTTATTTGCCCAAGATTTCAGAAAACATCAAGCGGGCAAAGGATTGGTTTGCCGAAGCCATATCAAATAATGGGTACAAGGGAAAATACCATTATTGTTATTGCACGAAAAGTTCACATTTTCAGCATGTGATGCATGAGGCCTTGAAAAATGACATTCATATTGAGACGTCATCGGCCTTCGATATCAACATCATTGAAAACCTGAAGGAAAAAGGCAAATTAAAAAATGATGCCTATATCATTTGTAACGGCTTTAAAAGAGAACAGTATATCGAAAATATTGGTAGGCTTATCAATTCGGGCCATCGTAACTGTATCCCTATCATCGACAATTATGAGGAGTTGGATCTGCTCTCCGACGTTATACATGACAATTTTAAAGTGGGTATACGTATTGCATCGGAAGAAGAACCGAAATTCGAGTTCTATACTTCCCGTCTAGGAATAGGGTATAAGAATATTGTCCCATTTTACGAGAACCAAATCAAGGAAAATGAGAAGGTAGAGCTTAAGATGCTCCATTTCTTCATCAATACGGGGATTCGTGATAACGCCTATTACTGGAATGAATTGGCGAAATGTTTAAAGGTTTATGTGCGCTTGAAAAGAATTTGTCCTTCTTTGGATAGTTTGAATATAGGTGGTGGGTTCCCAATAAAAAACTCCTTGGCCTTCGATTTCGATTATCAATATATGATTGACGAGATTGTAAACCAGATAAATATAGCCTGTCAAGAGGCTGAGGTTCCCGTGCCGCATATTTTTACCGAGTTCGGAAGCTTTACCGTTGGGGAGAGTGGAGGGGCCATTTATGAAATACTCTATCAAAAGCAACAGAATGATCGGGAAAAGTGGAATATGATCGATTCGTCCTTTATTACCACACTACCTGATACATGGGCCATAAATAAACGGTTTATCATGTTGCCGATCAACAGGTGGCACGATGAATATGAGCGCGTTCTATTGGGAGGTCTCACTTGTGATAGTGATGATTATTACAACAGTGAACAAAATAGGAACGCCATATATTTACCAAAATACTCAAAGAGCAAACCGCTTTATATCGGATTTTTCAATACGGGGGCTTATCAGGATACGATTGGAGGCTATGGTGGGTTACAACACTGTCTTATACCCCAGCCGAAGCATATCGTCATTGATAAGGATGCTGATGGCAATTTCAAGACAATTCTGTTCAATCCACAGCAGAAAGCAGAGCAAATGTTACGTATATTGGGATATGATTACACGGAGTCTACCTTAAAATCGAAAAAGACTTCAAAAAAAATAACAATACCTGTTCAAGGGTAATACTAAAAACCAAATAATATAATAATCATGAGTACAATGAAGAATTACGCGGGAATTGCCGACGAATTCGCACAATTGGAAACTGCCAAAGTGGTTTTGATTCCAGTGCCTTATGACGGAACAAGCACTTGGGGCAAAGGGGCCGATAAAGGTCCGAATGCATTTTTGAATGCGTCGGAGAATATGGAATTGTATGATATCGAAACCGACTCCGAAGTTTATAAACAAGGCATTCATTTGACCGATGCAGTAACCGAAAATGGTTCCCCGGAAGCAATGGTGAACGAAGTGCATAAAATGGCCAAGGAGTACATCAAGCGTAACAAATTTGTCACACTTTTTGGAGGCGAACACTCAATTTCAATAGGGAGTATACGGGCCTTTAACGAGTGTTTTGATAATTTAACGGTATTGCATATCGACGCGCACGCCGATTTGCGGGGGTCTTATGAAGGCACGAAATATAATCACGCCTGTGCAGTGCATGAGGCTAGTCAGACAACCAATTTGATCCAGATAGGCATCCGTTCCATGGATGCCATTGAAAAGACGATCATGGATGATGAAAAGACCTTTTTTGCCCATGACATGGTCAATGATGAATATTGGATGGATAAGGCCATTGATCTTATGACCGACAATGTTTTCATTACGTTTGACTTGGATGCCCTTGATCCATCCATTCTACCATCTACGGGAACGCCGGAACCAGGGGGACTGTTCTGGTACGAGACCTTGGATTTCTTAAAACAGGTTTTTGAGGAAAAAAATGTAGTAGGGTTTGATATCGTCGAACTTTGCCCGAATCCCCATGATAAATCTTCGGATTTCTTGGCAGCTAAGTTGTATTATAAAATGTTAAGCTATAAATTCATGGGCGAGGATGTAGCTGACGATTATGACAATACCTATGACGTGAATTACAAATCGGGGAACGCCCAATCAAAATTCGATGATGACGAAGACTAAAGGACCAATTTCCAATTTTATCGGGAAATACTATTTACACTTCAATGCAGCAGCGTTGGTCGATGCGGCCAAAGGGTATGAAGCGCAGTTGAATAAGGGTTCCAAGATGTTGGTGTCTTTGGCTGGTGCCATGAGTACGGCAGAGTTGGGTAAGATTTTCGCAGAAATTATCCGACAGGATAAAGTGCATATTATTTCCTGTACCGGGGCCAATTTGGAAGAGGATATTATGAACTTGGTCGCACATTCACATTATAAGCGTGTCCCTAATTACCGCGATTTGACGCCTCAGGATGAATGGAATTTGTTGGAGAAGGGCCTCAATCGGGTAACCGATACCTGTATTCCCGAAGAAGAGGCTTTTCGTAGGTTGCAAGAACATATCTTTCGAATTTGGAAAGAGGCCGAAGATAATGGGGAACGTTATTTACCCCATGAATTCATGTATAAAATGTTACTTTCAGGCGTACTTGAAGAACATTATGAAATTGATTTGAAGGACTCTTGGATGTATGCCGCCGCCGAAAAGAACCTTCCTATTGTCTGCCCAGGTTGGGAAGATAGTACCATGGGAAATATTTTCGCTTCCTATGTTTTAAAGGGTGAACTTAAGGCCAGCACCATGAAATCGGGTATTGAGTACATGACCTTTTTAGCGGATTGGTATACCGATAATTCGGCCAAGGGCATTGGTTTCTTCCAAATAGGAGGGGGTATTGCCGGTGATTTCCCAATTTGTGTGGTGCCCATGTTATATCAGGATATGGAACGGACAGATACTCCTTTCTGGAGTTATTTTTGTCAAATAAGCGATTCAACCACAAGTTATGGGTCCTATTCAGGAGCTGTGCCCAATGAAAAGATAACTTGGGGAAAGCTGGATATGGATACCCCAAAATTTATCATAGAAAGTGATGCGACCATTGTGGCGCCATTAATTTTTGCTTATCTTTTAGACATGTAATTATGGATAACCTGAAAAGAGTCATAGTAGATTTCAAAAAATTAACACCGGAAGTCCTTAAACTTTTGGTCGAAAGATATCCTGATGGGTACGATGATCGTAACATTATTTCCTTTCGAAATGCCCAAGGAGAACGGATAGAGGCTGTTGAGGTGTTGACCGAAGACACAAAATATTTGGTGAAGATCAGTGCAAAGCTGGAATACACCATGGAGAATTATGATGAGGATGACTATGATGAGTTTGATGATGATGATCCAGAAGGGGTTCCAGATCCCGATTTACCAGAGCAGGAGGATGACGATAATGACGATGATTGATCCAAGATATCCCATGTTCACACAAAGGCCTAGTAAGAACTACCTAATCGTTGTGTTACTTTCCCTTGGTAGTTTGGCCAACTGCAAAAGAATATATCACTAACTCACCCCCTTATCATAGAATGAAAATAAAGGAAATTGAAAATATTGAATTAAAGTACCTTGACCTTGACGACTATAAAGAACTCAAGCAAGCGATGCTTTCCTCGTATACCAATATGCCAGGGTCTTATTGGAAAGAGGAGCAGTTAAGGGTGTTGATCGACAAATTCCCCGAAGGACAGGTAGTGATAAAAATCAATGGTCAATTGGCTGGTTGTGCTTTGTCGATTATTGTTGATTATGATGAGTTTGAAGACGATCACACCTACATGCAGATTACAGGGAAATATACCTTCAGTACCCATACTGATGAAGGCGATGTACTTTATGGGATCGATGTTTTTATAAAACCCGAGTATCGTGGGTTACGGTTGGGTCGTAGACTCTATGATTACCGCAAGGAACTTTGCGAGAAACTGAACCTTAAAAGCATTGTATTTGGAGGCAGAATGCCCAATTACCATACCTATGCCGAAAAGCTTACACCCAAGGAATATATCGCAAAGGTAAGGTTGAAGGAAATACACGACCCTGTTCTCAATTTTCAGATCAGTAATGATTTTCATCCGGCCAAGGTGATGAAGGGGTATTTGGAAGGTGATGAGGCCTCCAATGAATTCGCCATCTTAATGGAGTGGGACAATATCTATTATCATAAGCCCACTAAAAAGGTATCTAAAAAGAAGTCCATTATCCGTTTGGGATTGATCCAATGGCAAATGAGGCCCTATAAAGAATTAGAGGCCCTATTGCAACAGGCCGAGTATTTTATCGATGCCGTGTCGGGCTATCGTTCCGATTTTGCGATGATGCCCGAATTCTTCAATGCGCCGCTTATGGCCGACCATAATCATATGTCAACGCCTGAGGCAATTAGGGAGCTAGCGAAATATACGAAGGCCATTGTTCAAAAATTCTCGGAGTTTTCTATTTCTTATAATATCAATATCATTACCGGAAGTATGCCAGAAGTGGTCGATGGGCGCTTGTTGAATGTTGGGTACCTGTGTCGCAGGGATGGCAGTATGGAGCGATACGAGAAACTACATGTTACCCCTGACGAGGCAAAGGTTTGGGGTATGCAAGGGGGTAATCAGCTTAAGGCTTTCGATACGGATTGTG
The DNA here is from genome assembly GCF_049667165.1 of Maribacter sp. Classification (GTDB taxonomy): domain Bacteria; phylum Bacteroidota; class Bacteroidia; order Flavobacteriales; family Flavobacteriaceae; genus Maribacter_A. Next base: position 31,186 of record NZ_JBATHS010000038.1, on the reverse strand, counting down.
GAAAAATCGGGGTCTTGATCTGTTATGATTCCGAGTTCCCGGAATTGAGCCGCATCTTGGCCGATGAGGGTATGAATATACTCTTTGTTCCCTTTTTGACCGATACCCAAAATGGCTATTCCAGGGTACGCCATTGTGCCCAGGCAAGGGCCATTGAAAATGAGTGTTATGTGGCCATTGCAGGTAGTGTTGGCAATTTACCCAATGTACAGAATATGGATATTCAGTTTGCACAGTCGATGGTCTTTACCCCCTGTGATTTCTCGTTTCCCACTAACGGGATTAAGGCAGAGGCGACTCCGAACACCGAGATGATCCTTATCGCGGATGTCGATATTGATTTACTCAGGGAGTTGAACCAATTTGGAGCTGTACGCAATTTAAAGGATAGAAGAACCGATCTTTACGAATTGAAAAAGAAGTCAGCTGCGAAGTAGGGATTGTTGAACTATATACCTCCCAAAAATAGTGACCTTTCGACTTTGGTTGCAATACAACAAAATCTGATTTTTAAGCAAAGATTTTAAATCTTGTCAATAGGGTACTGAAGGGTAACCCTTATAGATCATCGGCAACACCCGAGCGGTAACAAGACCGTCCTTGAATACAGTTCGCAGGCGAAACCAAACCATTGTCAGGTCCGACACCACCGGCCGAAGTTATACACCAACAAATTGTGTTCGCATCATCGAGTAAAAGCCAAGGATGATCCCCTCCTTCCATCATGCCATAGGGGTTTCTGGCCCGTAGGAATTTGCAAATCGCAGTATTGCCTGGTTTATTATCTCCCATATTCAAGTTATTTTCAAAATAGCTTCTTTAATAATCGATTTAAACAAAGGCACCTTATACCCGTTTTTAGAGAGGGGACGAGCAATTGACATGGCTGCTTCCGCTGCCGCTGAGGCATTTTCAGTATTGAGCGCCTTTTTTGCCATTGCTTCTTGCGCCTGAACAGAACGATAGGGTACTGGAGCCGCGGCACCTAAAACGATACTTGCTGATTTACAGGTGTCCCCTGCGGTTTCAATTACGACGGCCACATCTGCCATTGACCAGTCATAAGATTCACGAGCCCCCTGTTTAATATAATAGCTTTTGGTATTTTTTGAGGGTGCCGGGATAACTATCTCAGTGATAATCTCTTTGGCCACGAGAATGGTTTCCATGGCGATATCCTTGCCTGCACTAACAAAGAAATCATCCATAGATACTTCTTTTCTTTCCCCTTTACCATTGACGATAACGACACTGGCATTAAAAGCCATAAGGGCCGTAGCTATTGAGGAAGCATGTATACTTACACAGGAACCATTGTCTATAATCGCGTGATTTTCGTTTTCACCGGTTTCAGAATGACGGGCAAAACAACGATCTCCCGCTTTTCGGAAGCATTGATGATCGGCAGACCGAAAATACCAGCATCGGTTACGCTGGGCTATATTTCCTCCCAAAGTGGACATATTGCGCAGTTGGGGGGTGGCTGCATGGTTTACCGCTTGATGCAGTGCCAAATAGTGATTCTTAATATTGGGATTGGTTGCCAATTCGGCCAAGGTCACATTAGATCCTATGCGTAAACCCTCTTTTTCGTGAAAACTGATCGTATCAAGATTGGGAATATTGCGAATATTAATGATTTTCTTTGGCTTGATAAGACCTTCCTTTATCCAGTCAAAAACATCGATACCCCCTGACTTAAAAACGGCTGCTTCATTGGTAGACTGATATAGTTCTTCGGATACCGTTGTATTCACTTGCTGAAGGGCATCTTCTATGGATGTGGCTTCGTACCAACTAAATTTATTCATGTCTTAGTATTTATGAGACTTTATTCAATGCTTTGAGAATACTTGAGGGCGTAATGGGTATTTCATACAACCTTACCCCAATGGCGTTATAAACTGCATTGGCCACCGCAGCTGCCGTTGCAATATTTGCAGGTTCCCCGATGCCGTAGGCATCTGTTGAGGAAAGCGCTGAATATTCTTCGACGATCAAGGTTTCAATCTCAGGAATTTCCATGGAAAAAGGCACCTTGTACTGATCGACATTGGCGTTCATCATATGGCCAGTTCCTGTATCCATTATCCTATCTTCATATAAGGCATACGAGATACCTTGTATGATTCCTCCATTGATCTGGCTTTCCAATTGGCCTATATTGAGCGGACGGCCACAACTATGGGCGGCCACGATTTTATCGACCTTTACAAAGCCTGTATCGGTGTTCACACTTACTTCCGCAAATTGTACCGAGCCCAAATCCCCATAGGCTAGACCCCAGGGTTGTTGAAAGCCACCATAATCATCAGATCGGCTCGCGATCTTACTGATTTGACTGGTCCGCATTAGTTTGGTCGCTTCTTTAAAGGGCATTTTCAGATCGGCATTCTTTTTACTGCCTACTTGTCCGTTCTCAATGAACAATTCAGATGAATCAGTTTCCCATTTTTTTGCGACCAATTTCAATAAGGCTGTTTTGGCCTCATAAGCGGCATTACGGGTTGGAGGGGTAATTGAACCTGTAACCACACTACCTCCGGAAGCTGGCCCTACAGGGAAAAATGTATCCCCTATATTGACAGTGATATCCTTTACCTGCAGCCCTAATTCCTCTGCAACTACTTGGGCAAGAATGGTTTTTGTTCCCGTTCCTATGTCCTGAACGCCAGAGCGTACTTCAACACCGCCATCATTATGGATCTTGACTTCTACCGAAGAATCAAGGGTTACGAATCGCGGCCAAGTAGATTGGCCCACTCCATACCCTTTCTTTACGACACCATTGCCACTGCCAGTGGGTTGACGTCGTGACCAATCGAAAAGTTTCGCCCCACGTTGGCGTTCCACCTTGCGCACTTCACTTTTATCAATAAGATCTCGATATTTCAACGGATCCATATTTAGCTTTTCCGCCAATTCATCAATAGCCTGTTCCAGTCCAAAAGCACCCTGGACATTGCCCGGCGCACGCCAAGCCGCTCCAGGTCCGGCATTGGTCAATACATCATATTGTTCGGTTGCAAAATTGGGACAGGGATAAAGGACTTGGGCGATACGGCCCACGCCGGCACCAAGGCCAACTCCTGCCGTTCCGTGGGAACGTTGTTGTATAGCGGTTAAGGTGCCATCTTTTTTCGCCCCTATTTTTAGGAACTGTATGGAATTGGGACGGTTCCCCTCGGCAATATGCTCTTCTTGTCGATCCATCATCAACCAAACGGGTCTTCCTGATTTTTTGGAAAGATTGGCTGCCATGGGGCCGAAACTGCCGGCACTGTGCTTGGCACCGAATCCGCCACCCATAAATTCACAGACCACCCGTACTTTACTCTTTGGTAATCCGAAAACACTGGCCATCTCATTTCTGACCGAATTGGTACTTTGGGTAGAGGCATAAACCATCATTATATCAGGGCGCCAGTCAACAACGACGCCATGTGTCTCTAAGGGTAGATGCGTTTGTACTTGGGTGCGGTACGTTTTTTCCACAATAACATCCGCTTCATTGAAACCTTGCTCCAAATCTCCTCTCGGACCACCAAAAAAACTACTGGTCGATGGTCCCCTGACGTTGCCTTGCCCTTTACTTCCCTCATGCACTTCGCCTACAGCTCCACCATCTTCCTGTTGTGTAATGGGCTCGTCAAAAACGATTGGTGCATCAATTTCCATGGCAGCTTCAATATCTATGACGAACGGTTTCTTTTCATAGTTCACCTTGATCAAGGAAATGGCATCTTTGGCAATTTCCAAGCTATCGGCTGCAACACCTCCCAAAGGTTGTCCTACATACTTTACCATTGGGTATTTACCATTCTTATTTTCTTCTCCCTCTTCCTGGGGACTCTCCAAAAGATAAATGGCATGTACGCCCGGGAGACTTTTTGCTTTACTTATATCGATGGATGTGATGCCAGCATGCGGAACATTGGATCGCAACATCTTGGCATAAAGCATACCTGGCAATTTTATGTCTGAGGTATACTTTGCCTTACCGGTTACTTTATCGATAGCATCTATTCTACGAACCCTTTTCCCGATTATTTTCAATTTATCATTGATGGGCCATACTGGCGGTTCTTCATTAGGGATTTCCCTTTCTATTTCGCTTAGGTTGTGTCCAGGAATACCGTATGGGAATTTTTCTTTTCTAGTATCCATCTTAATTGTTTTTATTAGCTGCGGCTAATGTTGCTTTAAATACATGGGGATGCGTACCACATCGACAAAGATTGCCCCGTGTGGCGTTTTTGACATCCTCGAGGGTGGGATCGGCATTGTGTTCCAATAAGTGGGCACAAGACATGACCATCCCTGGGGTACAGTAACCACACTGTGAAGCATCATGTTCAATAAAGGCTTCTTGCACCGGATGCAACTCCCCATTTTTCGCAATACCTTCTATGGTCGTAATTTCCCTGTCACCAACATCAAAAACCGACATCATACAAGAATTCACCGGTTTTCCATCCAAATACACCGTACAAGCCGAACAAGACCCGCGATCACAGACCACTTTGGTGCCAGTGAGTTCCATATGGTCCCTAAGGGCACCTGCCAATGTGGTTCTCGGTTCCACGCTTAGCGATTCGACCGTTCCGTTGATCTTCATTTGAATGGTGGTTGCATCAGGACCGAACTCTTTCCCGGCGGTAAGCTTTTCCTCAGTTCCAAAAGCGAATGCATTGGTAGTCAACAATACGCTTCCAGCGGTAGACAATCCGGCGCCTCGAATGAAACTTCGTCGGCTTATTCCTTTTTTGGAATTGGATTCCGCCCCTTGTTTTTTATCTTCCATAAAATTAGAATATGGGTTTATGAACTTTTATTTAACCAAAAGGTAGAAAGTTAGTGAATTATTCATTCAGAAGCTATATAAATAATTAAGGATTTCTAGTAAAAAAACCATTTGATATTGTTAATTGTATCTTAAAAGAACAACGGTCACAAGGCAGTGAAAAAAATCATGGAGTTTACGGAATGTTTGGTTTAGGAAAGAACGCAGCTCAAATCGTGACCAGGGCAACACGATTTGGTGAATATTTCAAATCATATAGCGGCTGACTGATCCAGATTTGCCAACATTACCCCTGTGGTTTTTTCCAAATCAAACTCAGATTGCCAACCCCAATCAGACTGGGCTTGGGCGTCATCAATACTATTTGGCCATGAATCGGCAATTTCCTGTCGAAAATCAGGGGCATAGGTCATTTTGAAATCGGGAATCCTAGCCTGTATGCTTTTGGCGATTTCCTCGGGATTAAAACTCATGGCCGCAAGGTTATACGATGAGCGTATTTTAATTTTTTCGGGATCACTATCCATTAATAGTAGGGTTGCCCTAATTGCATCGTCCATGAACATCATAGGAAGCTTGGTGTCCTTTTTCAAAAAGCACGTAAACTTTTTTGTGGTAAGTGCCTTGTGGTATATTTCGACCGCATAATCGGTGGTGCCACCACCTGGCTTGGTTTTCCAGCTTATAAGACCCGGGTATCGAATGCTGCGTACATCAACACCAAATTTGGTATGATAATAATTACACCAACGTTCACCAGATTGTTTACTTATCCCGTAGACAGTACTAGGTTCCATAATCGTATTTTGAGGGGTGTTTTCCGCTGGGGTGTTGGGGCCAAAAACAGCGATGCTAGAGGGCCAAAAGATCTTATCTATCTTTTTTTCCTTGGCTAGATTCAATACATTGAATAGTGAATTCATATTCAGGTTCCATGCACGCATTGGAAATTTTTCAGCACTCGCACTTAGCATGGCGGCCATCAAGTACACCTCGCTGATTTCATAATGGGCGACTACTTCCTCCAAAGCATTGTAATCGGTGGCATCTAAAAGTTCAAATGGTCCTGAGTCCATCAAGCTTTCATTTCCTTCCCGAATATCACTTGCTATTATGGCTTCATGACCATATTTTTCCCGTAAGGCATACGTGAGTTCGGTTCCAATCTGTCCACATGCCCCTAATATTAAGATGGATTTCTGCATTAAAATCAGGTTAAAAGTATACTTGGTAAATATAGCTTTTATTAAAATTTGTACATTCGCTTTATGCATAAAATATTCATTGCCGTAGTAGTACTTTTCATTGTCGGTTCATGTAAGGAAAAGGTTGAAGATGCTGTTGACCTAGATGCTTCCCGCTATGAAATCGTTACTGATGAATGGCCCAAAAAGATTGCTGTCGATCCAAAGGTCAATGCCATTTTAAGGGAATGGCCAGAATTTACCGCCATGGACATCAGTTTTGATGCCATTTACAATGCAGTCAATAGAGAGGATTTAAGCCTGACCATCGAGAACATCATTGAGGAACAGAAATTACTTGAAGATTCGACTTATCCAAAAGAATTTGATATACCGCAGATAAAAAGCCGGCAAAAAGTTTTTAAGACCTATGTGCTAAAAGTTAAGGGAGACCTTACCTATTATTTGGATCCCACAACTTCGGTACAAGAAATGATCGAAGCTTATAATTTGCTCCGTGAAAAATGCAATGGAGTGGTATACCAAACCTTGGATGCCAAATTAATCTTGGAAGACGAATAGCCAAGGATATAACCTCACCGCACCTTCTTTGATCAGTCCAGTGCTTCTAGTAATGAATACCTGAAAATCCTTTGGGTAAGGGAGTGCAAGAAACCTAAGGCTTGAATTCTGTTATTTCTCTTCGCTGGGTTGTGTTTTTCTATTCTCTAAAGCTTGTTTGCTTAAACTGGCCAAATTAAAATTGGGATCGATTTTCAATGCCTCATCGATGAATGAAATGGCCTCATCGATTTTAGTTTTGTCCTGATTGTAGGTCGTAAGGGCTTTCAAATGGTAAAAAGCAGCTTTTAGTGATGCTTCATAAGGTTGCTGCCTTTCGTAAAAAGCATATTTCATATCCTCTGTAGCATTGGCTATGCCATATTCGATATTTGTACTGGCCCCAACATTATCACCCGTTTGTATCTTTAGATCGGCCAATTCATAGGCCAAATAGGGATTAGGAGTGCGTTTATTCAGAATCTCAAATTGTTCCAATGACCGTTTCGGTTGGTTTATGGCTTTTAAGGAGATGGCCTTTACTTGTACGGCAAGATCCGAATCAGCTTCGTTTTTATCGATCCCGATGGTATTCAAGGCCTGCATATGTTGACTGTTATTGGCATAGATATAAGCCAAGGTATCCTTCCTTGCCTTGGAAGGGGAAAGCACATTAAGATGGGTCAATGCATTGGTCATACCATTTACATCTGCCTGCATACGCATTTGCTTATAAAAAGCTTCGTAATGTTTTTGCAATTCGGTGTTTGATTGGGCATTGACCATGAAGCTAGTGGCACATAGCACCACAAAGGCAATCTTTCTCATGTTACTTGTATTTATGTTGATTTTTGGTGCGCTAAACTATTAAATTTATTGATATAAAGCTGTTAATGAAACCCTTAAATCATCAATAAAAAAAGGCGCCAATTAGGCACCTTTTATTTTGAAAGTTATTTTTTTGAATTACACAACGGTCAGTTTCACATCTTTTTTTGCGAATGTGCGTATGAGCCCCGCATAAAATCCCATACTCTTAGCATCCATTTCAATACATGATCTTAAAAAATCCTTGAGATTTTTGAACAATAAATTGGCATGTAAGATAGGAATGCTGGTATTCACCTTGGTAGGGTGATAATACTTGTCATCAATTACAATATCCATAGCTATCCTTTTTCTATGATAATCAATGGATACATCTGCTGCATTATAGTACTTTTTTAAAAGTGCAACATGTAATGTTTCATATTTTTTGGTCGATTGTTGGTTGGCGCAACTCTTGGAAATCAAATTCTCAATCTCCTTTTTTATTCTAATACTAATTGTTGAATTTTCCATGGCAATCGAATTTATGGTTTACTTAAAGTTATGCATTTCATCGATAAAGTGTTTAAAAACAACGCTTTAATTAACACAAAAAGGATGTTTTTGTTGTGAAAAACGTTTTTTCTGTGGTGACTTAATCTAGGATTGTGGTCTTAAAGTTGAACTTTTTAACACTTTGTAGCTTCTGGGAGTCGAGTAACTTGCCTGGTGAAAGCGAATTTTGTCCATATTCGGGCGGTTTAAGGCCTCTTTCTTTTGCAATCAGTCGGTAATATTCTTCCTTGGTAGGATGCAAAGGATATACCGCATTGAAAACTTCACCCCACCAATGCTTTTTTAAAACGGATCTGATAAGGGCCATACAGTCATTTAAATGGATCAAATTCACGGGATGATTCCCATTCTGCAACCCTTTTTTTCCCGATAACATAGTAATGGGGTGCCTGTCTTTCCCAATCAATCCGCCGAACCGGATGATGGTCGTTTGAACCTTAGGGATATCTCTGAACACTTTTTCCGAGGCCAATAACTGCCTTCCCGATTCCGTGGTTGGCTTGGGTGGGATCACTTCGGTTATCTTGCCTTGCCCATCCCCGTAGACCGATATGCTGCTCACAAATACGATTTTTTTGACGTTGGAGTTTTTAATGGCCTTATGAACGTGCTCCATTTTTTGAATATAGTTTTCAGCATTAGACCCACGAAGTTTCGGGGGAATATTGATGATCAAAGTTTCTACATTTTCCAACAATTCGGCTATGGGCCCGTCTATACGCTCTTCGGATACTGAGATCAAAAAGGGAACGATACCTGCCTTTTCTAGTGCCGGAAGTTTGTCTTTGGAGGTGGTCGAGCCATATATTATATAGCCTTCCTTAATAAGCGATTGGGCCAAGGGAAATCCTAGCCAACCACAACCCATTATGGCAATGTTCTTATTCAAAGGTCAATTTTTTGGTCAACAGGATGGCATCATTTAGAACAAAGGGCATAGGGATATTATCGTCAGGACGTTCCGGCACTGTGAATTGGTCATTGTACAACAGATTATTTGAGGCCTCATAGAGTGTCAACTCAAGTTTTTCGTTTTTGGGAAGGGTTAGTCGAAGGTCGGTATACTCATTGTTGCTTATATAATGGGTGATCAACTTTCCATTTTTCCTGTTAGCCAAATAATATTCCGATAACTCAAGGGTATTAACAACGACCTTCTTTATTTCAACGGCATTGGTAAATACTTCCAATCGGTTTACATTCCGCTTGGGAATGATACATAGTTCCAAAATACGCTCGTCACCAATAATCGTATCCAGACTGATATCAATTTTAGGGGATGCGATATCCTTTATTGGGGCTTCGGCCACATAGCTGAAACCGGAGGAATACTTACTGCTGATGGTCTTATCGGCCAGTTTTTCGGGGATTTCTTTTGTATCCCCGATATATTGGGCGGTCCAATCAGAGATTACCTGTTCATAAGTGGCCCATTGGGCGGTATGGGTATCAGTATCCAATACATACAACAGGCTGGTGGGTTTTGCATTTTCCTTAGTAAAACCTGAATTGAAATGCGCTGATGCCATAAACCCAAGAAAAAGCAAACACCCTAACATTGCCAAGCGATTCTTATGTTTGTAATATCCGAAAACGGGCAGCAGTAAGTAAAAGGTCAGGGCGGTCAAAAGGGTGGAGGCTACGATCAATTTCAATCCCAACCCAACAGGGAACATTTGAATAAAGGGGGAAAAGATCCATAGCGCTGGCAGTGCCAATAGGAACAATAGATAGGTACTAGGCTTTGTTTGGTTGATCACTACCATGAACGAAACCAAAAGGGCATACACAGGAACAATGAAAAAGCTTGCCCCAGGTAAGTATGCTGCGATCAAACCACAGATCAACAACCAAAAGAATAGGGGCGCAACCAGAAGATTTGGCGTTTCAACGGTTTTGAATTTATGGTATATCCAAAAACAAGTGGCTATGGAGAAAAATACAAAGGCGGCTATATAGGCATGACCGTTATAGGTAAATCCGTGTAAAATATCGGTATATGCGGGATAGATCCATTTGAGTATGGTCCAGCTATAAAAACCGACAACCCCGTTTATGACCAAAGAAATGATTAGGGGTAGAAATCCTTTGAGAATCTCATTCCCTTGGATTACTTTTTTTCGAAAACCGATTACCAACAGAATTCCAAAAAAGAGTACGGCCAAAAGGAACATGGGCCAAATCCATTCGAAAGGATAGGAAACAAGCTTGAAGAAAGGCACATTGAAATAGATGAAATCATCCAAGCTCTTTAGGCTCCCCAAATCAGCATTCGCAAAATAAGTCAATAAGGGCATTAGGTAGCTACCTTGGTGGGCCAGGGTATTTCGGTCCAATCGTTCATAATTGTCACGAACCGTATGATAATCGTAATGGTCATCGATGAAAGCAAAATTAAATCCCTCAATATCCCCATCTTCCCTAAAAACCGTTAGATCTGTATCATTGGGCAACATTTTATAAATGCTATATACCAAAGAATTGGCCACAGGGTATTTTGGATCCGCTTTTATAAATTCCCCAATGAGTTTTCCATTGCCTCGATTGGTCTCAACGAGCATATAACTTGGTCCACCACTACCCCGGGCCTCAAAATTCAAGGTAAGGCCTACCTCTTTGGCCCATGGGTGTTTTGTGACGAACAAGTCCGCCCCATTAAGTCCCAATTCCTCGGCATCGGTGATCAGGATAATGATATCGTTCTTGGCTTGATGCCCTTCTGCAAGAAAAGCCCGAATCCCTTCCAATAGGGTAGCCACCCCACTACCCGCATCACTGGCTCCCAAAGAGGAATGTGGGCTACTATCATAATGGGTAAGCAAGAGCAATGCCTTGCCGGTCCTGGATCCTTTGATTCGGGCAAGAATATTGATCGCCTTGCTGAAATTACCCCAGTCCCCAGCCGTATAACCTTCCTGGATGGAGGTCTCCAATCCCATTTTTTCAAGTTGAGCAATAATATACTCCCGCACTTCGGCATGGGCCGGAAAACCAACGCCATGGGGTTTTTGGGAAATTTGCTTGACATAAGTCAATGCCCTATCCGTTGAAAAAACGGTTTCGGGTGCATTGATGTCCCCCGTATACGTAGGCATTTCTGTTTTAAAACTCCAATAAATGGCTAAAAGAATTAGTAAAATCGAGATGATTTTGGAGAACCTGTTCATAATTAAAGCTTGTGCGTTAAAAGTATAAAATTCTAAGATGATGCCACATTACATCGAGTATTTTATGGAATTCGATTAATTTTTCTATCTTTAGAATTCAACCTAAATTCAAATTATATGGGAATCAAAAGTTTTCAAGGATTCAGAAAGGCGGCGAAAAAGGAATTCGATGCCCCTATTTTAGTCTCTGACTATATGACCACCAAGTTGATTACTTTTTCACCGGAGCAGTCCATCTTAGAGGTCATGGAAAAATTCGCGAAACACCATATCTCTGGGGGACCAGTGTTGGACGATAATGGTTTTTTAGTAGGAATTATTTCCGAGGCCGATTGCATGAAACAGATTTCTGAAAGCCGTTATTTCAACCAGCCCATACTTGATAAAAGTGTGGAAAAGTATATGTCAAAAGAGGTGGAGACCGTACCCCACGATATCTCGATTTTTGATGCGGCAGGCATATTCGATAAGCATAATCGAAGAAGGTTGCCCGTTATGAAAGATGGGTTGATCGTTGGTCAAATAAGCCGCAAGGACATTGTTATTGCCGCTTTGAAGCTTAGTGGCCAGAATTATAAATAAACTACTCCCGTTTTACGATCATATAATAGTCGTTGTCTAAGGGTAAATACCCTAAATCATACAGAAAGTAGTAGGTTGTGCCTTTTTTGGTGGTATAAAGATTGGTGATGAACTCAAAATCGAATCCCTTATCCATCAATCGGGTCCGTGTGGTTTTTGTTTTTCCATCCTTAAGGGGGAAACTGTCCAAAATACGGTAGTTCTTTCGTAACCGGTTGTTGATATTGCGAATAAGGTTTTTACTGTCTTTATTGACTTTATTGTTGTAGGCATTTCTACATTGGTCCGAACAGTATTTTTTATCGACACGTCCCCTGATTTCTTCACCACATTCCAAACACTTCTTTTGCATCCTATTCCACTTTTTTATAATTGAATTTCACCTCCTCCGAAGATCCGTCCTTGTGGCCAATGACCACAAACATATTGATTTCGTTTCCATTGATTTTCTCTAGGGTAAACCCATCGAAATAAACCCTATTGCCTTCCAATTTCACCAAGGGGAAATCTACGGTTTCTTCTTTTTCCTCCCAACCTTTCAGGGAGGCATCAAAATGCTTCAACTGTAATACCAAGGTTTCCTCTTTTTGTTGTATATGGCCAATCTCATAGAACTGTACCTTGCCTTCAGACACCAATTTAAAGACGAACATCATGGAATCTCCCAAAGGGGGGCTCCATATTTCCTCAGCCATGCCACCAAAGGCTTCCCCTTTCCAATGTCCCGCCATCCACGAAACATCGTTTAAGGTAGCTTTGGGGGAGACACTTGTATCTGCAAACGAAAGGGTGTTCTGGGAGAAACAGCTTGGTGAAATAAAAATAAGCAGTATGAAGAATCTTCGCATCGAATAAAGTTCTTGTTGACAACAAGATACGAATTATCCGATTACAAACGAATAACACCTAGTCTGCGATTACAATGTCATGTTTCGTCAACAATCCAAAGATATTCTCTTTTGAGAATTTGGTTTTCTTAAGTCGGTTTCGTTCTGGGTCAATGTTGAAATGGGACGCCGTACTAAAATCTGTTTTTACCAATATAGTATCATAAAAAACAGCTTTTTCCAATTCACATGCATCGAAAGCAGCTTCGGTCAAATCTGCTTCTGTGAAGTCAGCCTCCTTGAGTTTACACGCTATAAATTGGAAGCCCTTTAATTTCATTCGATAAAATGAGGAGAAATTCAAATTACAGTTACCAAAGCTAAAGGACATTAAAAAATCATTGCATCCCTCAAATTTCAAGCCTATCATTTTACAATGGGAGAAACTAACATCGTTGAAGATGGTTTGTGTTATTTTGGTATTGCTGAGGTTACAATCCAAAAATTCACATTCCATAAAATTTTGGTTGTCCAAGTACCCATCTGAAAAATCACAACCGTCGAAGATGCAGTTTTCATATTCCGCTTTTTGAAGTGGCTTTTTCCTAAAATCCAGCCCCTTGAAAGTTAGGTCGGCAACAAAAGGTTTGTTCATGGGTTAGCGTTTATTTTTGGTTCTGAGTTCTATTTTGATTTTTGGATTTCGTTTTTTGAGCTCATCTATGAATTCATATTTCTGTTTAGGGGATATGATAACCCCTTGGCCATTGTTCAGATTGATTTCCAAGCGATCCAATGATGCGGCCGGCGCACTAATTGGAATGTTGGTTTCCCGAATTTCCGTAATCCTGCTAATTTCATAGGAATGATTCAAAAGAAATCCTGATTTCACTTTTAGAACGTTCCCATCTATAGTATAAAATGTCTGATGAAAAAGGTATGCGATAAAAACAGCAGTCAAAACCATGAACACTAGTCCGCTCCAGCTTTTTTCTATAACCAGGATATAGGAACTAATGGTAAAAACGAATACCATAAAGAGAACGAGGCCGACCCCTATTTTTGATTTATAAACTTTCACCTGTTATCTGTTCTATTCTTTCAGGATAATAGCCGGTAATGCTAGGTCAGTATATAATTTGTTATACGCCTCCATTTCAACGTTTACGATGGCATTTCTTTCGGTTTCATAGATTTTCCATTCGGCCATAAGGTCTTTAAGACGCTCTTTGGCTCCCTTTGTCACTTTAGGTTCTGCAGCATCAACATAATCCTTTAGCTCCATAAATTCTGCATTCAGTTGATTATTGTAATTGATGACATCTTGAAAGGTCTTTTGCTTGGGTTGTATCAGCTTTTGTTCCCATGTGTCAATACGTTTCAGAAGTGATTTGCCCTTATCCAATAGTTCATTGGCCTGTTCATTCTCTTTCAGCAACTTGGCATAGCCTTTTAATTGGGATTTGGCAGAACGCATAACGTTTACTGCTTCGTGAATATCCTTTAAGGCACCTTCAATCTGTGCCAAAACAGTTTGTTGTTCCGCATAATCAGCTAAGGTTCCTTCAACTTTGGGATTTGCCAATACCGTTACTTCGGTCTCTGAAGTCAATCCGTCCAAGGTCAGTCTTAGGGTATATTTGCCAGGTCCTACCCTTGAACCCGCATAACTGCCATAAACGAAAACTTTGTCAACAGCGGGTAAGGTTTCTTTCCTGAAATCCCATGTAAAACGATTATACCCCTTTTTGGAAGGCAGTGCCTTGGGTTTGGATGGGCCACCGGGCCATGATTTATAGTCTTTTGGGATTTTATTGGTATAAGTTCGAAGGAGTTTGCCGTTCTGCATAACCTCCAACTCCAAATCCAAACTGTCGGCTTCCTTATCCAAATAATAATCGAAGGTTACCCCCGAATTCGGATTTTGACCCAGACCTGGTACAGGTTTATCGGTACTTCCACCAAAAATCAGGTAGGTGTCCTTAGGTTGGAATATTTGAACAGGTTGTTCGGGGGAATCGATGTTTTGTAGGGCCCCTAGGTCATCCAATATCCAAAAAGAACGCCCTGCGGTGGCAACAACCAAATCATTGTCTTGAATGACTAAATCGTTGATGGGGACAACAGGTAAATTCAACTGGAAAGGTTGCCAGTTTTGACCATCATTTAGGGAGATGAACAAACCGGTTTCAGTGCCTGCATACAACAACCCTTTCTTTCGCTTATCTTCCCTCACCACCCGTACAAAGGTATGTTCCCCAGTTATACCGGTTGTTATATTATACCAAGTGGTACCGAAATTGGAGGTCTTAAACACATAAGGTTTAAGGTCCATCTGTTTGTAGCGCATAATGACAGCATATGCAGTTGCTGGATCATGAGGGGATACCTCTATACTATTTACGATTCCCTCTTGTAGATTCGGTGGAGTTACGTTTTCCCAGTGTTGCCCACCATCTTTGGTAAGGTGTATAAGTCCATCATCGCTACCGGCCCAAAGTACCCCTTTTTCATGTGGGGATTCGACTAAATACATCAGGGTATTATAGTTTTCGCCACCTGCAGCTTCGTTGGTATACGGACCTGAACCTGGACCTTGTTTCGATTTGTCATTCCGGGTAAGGTCAGGACTGATAATGTCCCAACTATTTCCGTTGTCAATCGATTTAAAGATCACATTTCCCGCATGGTAAATGGTACTTCTGTTATGTGGGGAACTTATGATAGGTGCATTCCAATTATAACGGAATTTGAAATCTTCCGGGGCGTTCCCAAGGGCTAATTCGGGATATTCCTTAATCGCTTTTCCTTCTCTTGAAGCCCGCACCCATTTTTCTATAATTCCCTGATAGCATCCTCCAAAAACCACTTCGGGATTATCGGGATCAAAGGCCAAATAGGCACTTTCACAACCGGCAACGGAATACCAATCTTTCCAATCGATTCCTTGATCGTTGGTTCTACTGGCAATGGCAATGGCCGAATTATCTTGCTGACCTCCATATACATGGTACGGTACCAAATTATCGGTTATGACCCGATAGAACTGCGAGGTGGGTTGATATTGTTGTGAGCTCCAACTCTTGCCTCCATTGTTTGAAACATTGGCGCCACCATCATTGGAATTGATCATTTTGCTATTATCGGTAGGGTTGATCCATAGATCATGGTTATCGCCATGTGGTGTGGATATAGATATAAAGCTTTTTCCACCATCGATTGATTTTGTTACGGGGGCATTCAGCACGTAGACTAGGTTTTCATCTTGGGGATCGGCAAATATTTCCATGTAATACCATGAGCGTGCTATGTTGATACGGTCTTTGTTCACTAGGGCCCATTTTTTGCCAGCGTCATCAGAGCGGTATACCCCTCCTTTGTCGCCTTCAGCCTCAAGAACGGCAAAAACCCGTTCGGGATTTGCCCTTGAAACTGAAATTCCGGATTTACCGAATTCCTTGGGCAATCCTTCTTTCATTTTTTCCCAAGTGCTTCCCCCATCTGTTGATTTGTAGAGGCCCGAATCTTTTCCTCCAGAGGTTATGGTCCATGGAAAGCGTTCGTGCTGCCACATGGCCGCATATAAGATCAGGGGGTTCTTCATATCCATGGATAGGGAAGAAGCTCCTGTTATCTCATTTACAAACAAAACCCTTTCCCAATTTTTGCCTCCATCGATTGAACGGTAAATGCCACGATCGGGCGTTGGGCCGTACTGGGCGCCTTGTGCGGCAACAAATAGGATTTCTGGATTGGTAGGATGAATGATGACATCGGAAATATGGCGGGTGTAATCCAAACCCATATGCTTCCAGGTTTTACCGGAATCAGTTGATTTGTACACACCATCACCCATAGAGGTCATGACCCCACGAGCGGCATGTTCGCCCATGCCAACCATAACTATATTGGGATTGCTTTCTGAAACGGCAATGTCGCCAACGGTTCCCGTTTTAAAAAATCCGTCAGAAACGTTCTTCCAAGTAATGCCGTCATCAACGGTTTTCCATACCCCGCCTCCGGTACTGCCCATGTAATAGGTCATAGGTTGCCCAACAACCCCCGTAGATGCCACACTGCGTCCACCGCGAAAAGGTCCGATATTTCGCCATTTTAAGCCATGGAACATAGAATCCTGTAGGGTAATAACAGGTGTGGTTGTTTTCTTTTTTCGTTTTTGCGATTGCGCGGATAACGGTACAAAAAGTAAGGCAAGAAATAAAAGATGTAAAGGTCTCATATGGGTGGTATTTAGGTTTTTGGTACGTACTCGAAAACGACCTTTGAAAGGTAAGAAACCTATAAGAAAAACGGTGGCTTACAAAAGTGTTTTCTGTTGATTTTACTTCCTTTGGTTGTGAATAAGGCATAAAAAAACCTTGGTGGCTGATAAAATAACTATCAATCACCAAGGTATTATAAGATAAAGAACTTAATTATTTTCTTTTAGATAGTAATCACGAATAATATAAAAAGCTTGTTTTTTCATGCCCTGTTCTGAAATCAAGCCTTTTCTATTGAAATCTTCCTGAATTCGTTTTAAAGGTCTTCTAGACGAGCGGAAGTCCATCAAAATCCATGGGGATAATCCGGATAAAAATTCAATATTCCGCATCATTTCAATATTGTTTTTATACACATCGGCTTGGTATTCTTCGGTCCATCGTTCATTTTTATTGCCATGAAGACCATATAAGGCGCCACCTCCGACTTCACTCATGATCATAGGTTTATCATAGGCACTGGCCCATTTTACTGAGGCACAATTTTGAGGTTCATCGACGTACCAGCCACAATAATGGTTTATCCCGATGACATCGACCACTTTCCCTAGGGGATCTTCGATCATTTTGCCATTATCACCTTCACTTTGGGTGTCCAAAGCGGCGGTAATCAATCGCGTATTGTCCAAATGTCTGGCTTCATCGGCGAGATCGCTTAAAAAATTGAGTCGTGCTTCGCCTTCAGGGGTTTCATTGGCTACCGACCACATAAGGATAGCTGCCCTGTTTTTGTCACGGGAAATCATTTCCGTAAGTTGGTTTTTTGCATTGGCATAGGTATCCTTATTTTCGAATTGGATGGTCCAATACACAGGAATCTCGGACCAGATCATAAAGCCCATTTTTTCCGCTTCGCGTACCATGGTCTCACTATGCGGATAATGTGCCAATCGAATATAATTACAGCCTAATTCCTTGGCCCATTGCAATAGGGTTATGCACTCCTCTTTGGAAGTTACACGGCCAGTTTTAAACGGTGCTTCTTCATGAATACAGATACCTTTCAGGAAAATTTCCTTTCCGTTTAGTAATATCTTGGATCCTTGTGTAGCGACGGTTCTAAAACCGATGGCATCGGTAAGCTTATCGGTTGCTGTTTTTAGAGTGACTTCATACAATTTAGGGTTGTTAGGCTCCCATAGGGTGGGTTTCGCATTTATCGAAAAATTGGCCCTTCCGTTTTCAATCACTGATTTTACATTTTTCCGAAGTTCGGGAATGCTGATTTCAACATTATCGCCATCGGTGCCATTTTCTACAGCTACCCAACCTTCTATGTTGGTGGTACTGCCTTTTGCCAATTGTACGTAATAATCGGATATGTGGGTTTTAGGTGTGGGGATTAAATGTACGGATCGGGTAATGCCTCCGTAGTTCCACCAATCTTGGTTGACCGTGGGGACATTTTCACGTTTACGTTTGTTATCGACCTTGACCACAACAAAATTGTTCCCTTCTTTTAGTTTATCGGTAACCTCAAACTGAAAAGGGGTATAACCACCAGTATGTGTACCAACGCGTTCCCCGTTTAGATAGACAATCGCCTCGTAATTCACCGCCTCAAAATAGAGATAGACCAATTCATTAGTTTTGGTAGTGTAGTGAAAATCCTTTTTGTACCATATGGTTCCCTCATAATAATACAATTTCTCCATTTGGGTATTCCAATCGCCAGGTACCATGATTTGATCGCTAGTATCAAAGTTATATTCGATCAGATCAGAAGGCGATTGCATTTTAGCATTCATGAAATACCCATTATCCATGGGTTGCAGCCTGTGGTTGTAATAGCCATTCTCAAGAGGGTCAACAATAATATCCCACAACCCGTTCAATGAAACTTTCTCCCTAGCATCGATATTTTGCAACAGATCTGCAAATTCCTTTTCTTGCGCAAAAAGCGTCGTAAAAGAGGAGATACACAAGATGATGAGCAAACTTTTAATTGGTTTCATGTTCATTTTTCTATTTCATTTTTAGGGTTAAAGGGATTGAATTTAGATTTTATCGTGATTTATTTTTCTCTTTATGAATCCGGGGTAAAGGTGTCCACCAAGGTGATCACCTTAAGGTTATTTTTAAATGAATCTAAATCTTCGTTCTCACTTTTTTCAATGGTAACCGTTTTTTTGGTGTTCGGTAGCATATCAAAATAATTATCCGAGAAATTGGCATCGGATCCAGAGGATATAAAGACATTCTTGGCCAATTTTCGGGCACTTAAAGTTACTTCAAAACTGGTTGTATTTTCTTGTACCGAGAAAGAAAGTTCCGGATCGGGAAAATCGAGGGATTTATAAGGGGATAAATAGCGCACATTCTCGGTATGCACCTTTTCGTCAACGATCATCTCACCCTGTAAGAGTACATTTTTCGGAATATTACTGTTGGTCAAATCTCGTTTTGGGATAACAAGATAGGACTTTGATTGGTTGGGTGCTACAACAACCTGTTCTTCCCATTGGTTGATCTCATTGCCATCAAAATCGAGCAAGCGAAGCTTTAATTTTGCATCAAGGGGCTGTAGGGAATCCGAGACGATGTAAACCTTTAAGCTATCTGCCTTATCTTCAAAAGTGATCAAGAAATTTTCGAAAGATTTTTTTGCTTCATAATGAAGCGCTTTCCATTTGCCATAGTAATCGATACTGGACCAAGAAGCTACCGGCCAACAGTCGTTGATTTGCCAGTACAGGCTACCCATACAGCGGTCTCGATTTCTACGATGGGCCTCGATTCCTATTTTAATACCATGGGCCTGCAATAACTGACTTACATATAGAAAATTTTCAAAGTCTTTCGGTTTCTTATAATCGCGGAGCATATACTCTTCAATGGTTACATTGCCGATGCTTGATCTTTGATGTGAGGTCATGACCTCGGAATAGATATCATAATCTTCGGGAACCGTATATTTTGCAACGCTTGCCATTTCAGGAAAGGATTGAAACCCATATTCTGACATAAAACGGGGGATTTCGGTAGTGTATTTTTCAAAGGGTTCCTTGCCCCACCAGACCATCCAATAGTGGGCATCCCCTTTTACTAAGGATTCCGGCTCCCCAAAATCACTTTCGGGGGAAGACGGCCAATACGCACGGCTGCTGTCGAATTCCTTGACAACCTCTGGAAGTATCTTATGGAAGATATCATCATAGGCCTTCCAAATGGTATCGGCAATTTGCTGGGATTGCTCTTGGGCAACCTGATTTTTCCAACCCCAGTTTTCCCAAGCAGACAGAATTTCATTATTGCCACACCAAAGCGCGATTGACGTATGGTTACGCAATCTTTTCACGTTGTCTATGGCCTCTTGTCTTACATTGTCGAGAAAGGTGGCGTCCCCGGGAAACATGGCACAGGCGAACATAAAATCTTGCCATACAAGGAGTCCCTTTTCGTCGCACATTTGGTAGAACCTATCATCTTCATAGATACCACCGCCCCAAACACGTAGCATATTCATATTCGCTTCTTGGGCGGAGGATAAAATATGTTCGTATTCGGCCTGTTTGGCCCGCGGTAGGAAGACATCTTGGGGAATGTAATTCGCTCCTTTCATAAATACGGGATGGCCATTTACCTTAAAGTAGAACGAGGCCCCGATGGCATCAGGCTCCCTAACAAGTTCTATCGTTCGTAGCCCAATTTTATGGGATTTTTTGTCCACATAGGAATCAGCGATTACGCGGACACCAATCGTGTAGAGTACCTGTTCTCCCATACCGTTGGGCCACCATAATCGCGGGTTTTCAATCTCAAACGGAATGTTGAACTTATTCTTTCCTGCTACGAGTGCGACCTCTTGGGTCTTTACTATGGAGTCGTTTACAACAATCTCGATGTTGGTTTTGTCATCGTTTTCGGTTGCACTCAATTCGATCTGTGCTGTGAGCCTGGCCTTTTCGCCAAGGGTTTCTTGCTGAATGAAAAGATCATCGATTCTATGATGGTTATAACTTCGGAGTTGTATAGGGCGCCAAACACCGGAGGTCACCAAGCGGGGTCCCCAGTCCCACCCAAAATGATAGCCTGCTTTACGGGTAAAGATGCTTACTTGTTTTTCGCCTTCAACCTTGCCGATTTTTGCAAGGTCATTGTCAGAGACGGGGATCTTATAGCCTAGGGCATCATATTTTTCCAAGCCCTTGTTGATCGGTGATTCGAACAGGATATGTAAACTGTTCTCCCCTTTCTGTAATAGGGACTTCACCTCGACCGTATAATTCCGGAACATATTGTCGGTCTGCAGTATCAAGGAATCATTGAGGTATATCTTGCTGTAGGTATCGAGTCCTGAAAAATCGAGTGCTATATGTTCTTTGGCCAGTATTTCCTTCGGAACGGTGAAAAGTGTTTTATATTCCCAATCTTCCTTATCGATCCATTGTAGGTCATGCTCGTTCAAGCGGTAGTAAGGGTCTGGAATTTCCCCGATTTCGATCAAATCGGTATGTACGGTACCAGGGACAGTCGCCTTGTTCCATAATGTATCAGAGGCTTTTTTGAAGGTCCAATTTTGGTGCAGGTCGATCTCTGTAACTGACGGGTCATTTCCACAATTGGCTAAGAAAACAGGTAGCATGAGGTAAAATAGGTTTTGGTGGAATCTAGAAGTTTTAAGCATGGTTATATGTATTGGCTTGAGTAAATTTGATAACGGTCAATGAGCGCGCACTATATGGGCCATTCATTCCGTGGGTTGGTCGGTTTCTGTTGATATGTAAATATAGTAACAGCAGGGTTCAGCCTTGTTCCGAATAACCCGTTTTTCAAGATACCCAGACTATTCCGGATGATGAGGTCAACCCTAACGTATAACGCACCTACATCTCCTTTATCAAAATTAAAGGATGCCCGCTTCTAAAACAAATATTGAAGGTTTCTATATATGAATTAGATCATATTGTACCATAGATTGATTTAATGCGTGTTAGATATAGGGTTGGTTTAGGGATAAGGCTTGGGATTTGGTAGAATTCCGATCTATAAATTTGACAAACTACTTTCTACACTTGTCCCAGAATGTATATAAATGCCTGCATCTTTTTTTAGTGTATTAAAGAAAATAAAAATTTGTAAGGTCGTTAAATTTTGTAAATATTTGATTATCAGGTCTAAAAAAGTTTACAAACGAATACATCCGTTTACAAACGAAAGTAATTATTTTACAACCGAATAAAAGATTTTCGGGGTGTTAGGTTTGTGGTGTCGAATCAAGGAGGTTCGATGGCATTAACTGTTTAACACTTAAAATTTAGTATTATGAACGCACTTAGAAACAAAGTACAGTTGATTGGAAACTTGGGTAACGACCCTGAAATCGTAAACTTGGATGGCGGTAGCAAATTGGCCAAATTCTCAATCGCTACCAATGAAACCTACAAAAATGCCAAAGGGGAAAAGGTCACCGATACCCAATGGCACAATGTGGTCGCCTGGGGGAAAACGGCAGAGATCGTTGAGAACTATTTGGCGAAAGGCAACGAGGTTGCCGTGGAAGGGAAATTGACACACCGCTCCTATGAAACCAAAGAGGGTGATAAAAGATACATTACCGAGATAAGATGTAATGAGCTGCTGATGTTAGGGAAGTAGAATGTTAAATCTGAGCCCCGTAATTATACGGGGCTTTTTTTTGGATTTATTCTAAATGTCAACATAAGCACGCGACCCATTAGGATTTGATTGTCGATGGTAAATAGAAATCATATATATCTTGAATGTCATCCTGAGCGCAGTCGAAGGGATGTAATGCAAAGCAATTATGAAAACCTATTTTG
Organism: Maribacter sp.; assembly: GCF_049667165.1. Classification (GTDB taxonomy): domain Bacteria; phylum Bacteroidota; class Bacteroidia; order Flavobacteriales; family Flavobacteriaceae; genus Maribacter_A. The sequence goes on along the minus strand of NZ_JBATHS010000038.1, from coordinate 8,612 downwards.
TATATATCTTGAGATGTACTGATGATTCATTTTATATAGGAATTACCAGTAACTTCGACCAACGGTGGATTCAGCACCAGCAAGGTCATTTCAAAGATTGTTATACTTACAGTAGAAGACCTTTGAAAATCGAGTGCTTTCTGCAGTTTACCGATGTGATACAAGCCATACTTTTTGAAAAAAAACTTAAAGGTTGGACTAGAAAAAAGAAAATTGCTTTGATCAACAATGATTTTAATAGGATTCAAATGTTGTCTGAATGCAGAAACTTCACGCACTTTAAATATAAGCCTGATTGTGACTCATAAGGTCTTCGACTGCGCTCAGACTGACAATGTATGAATTGATATCTATACTCAAGGTATTCAATTGCGGTCAAATCCAAATCGTATAAATTGATATTTGCCAATAAGATCTTCAACCATGCTCAGACTAGCAAAGGAGAATTACATAATAATTATTATTCAATCATCCACGGCCGCCCCAACCATTTGCCGAAACTTCCAGCCCGTTTCATCCTGTACGGATCCTTGGGTCTGCTTCATTAATATACCAATAATCTGTTCCTTGGGATCAGCAAAATACTGGGTATTGAAATAACCACCCCAATCAAAGGTGCCCACACTGCCTTCACCCCCCAAATCCTGTCCAATGGGGGTAACAACTCCAAAGGCCAACCCATAGAATTTATCACCACCTTCACTGAACAAATCACCCACTTGATTGCCCATGATGCTTTGTACCGTCGTACGACTTAATATACGTATGCCATTAAGTTCGCCCTTATTGAGATACATTTGTAAAAAAGTGGCATAATCCTTGGCCGTACTCGATAGGCCGGCACCTCCTGAGAAAAAGCGTTTCGCCCCCGTTTTCGGATAATCGGTATCATAGAAAGTAATCGGATATTTTTGCCATTTGCCATCCACTTTTTGTTGCACGGTCACCAAACGGTCTTGTTTGTTTTTTGGAAGATAGAACCAAGTATCCTTCATCCCCAAAGGATCGAAAATACGGGATTTCAGAAATTCATCAAAGGGCTTGCCTGATACAACCTCAATGAAATATCCCAGTACATCCAAACCTTCACTATATGTGAATTTGGAACCAGGGTTGTGGTGCAGCGGTAGTTTGGCCAATTTCTTGACACTTTCCCCAATACTGATGTCCTCGGTTGTGAAAAGGTCCGTGATGCCCGCTTTGGCATATATTTTTTTAAACCGTTCATCACTATCGATTACGCCATAGCCCAAACCTGACGTATGGGTGATCAAATCCCGTATGGTTATCTGATCCTCAGCGGGTTTTGTGGTATAGGACGAGTCCTGTTCATTGAAGGTATCCAATAATTGCGCTTCCCCAAATTCGGGAATGTACTTTGAAATGGGATCGTCTAATTTAAACTTGCCCTCTTCCCATAGGATCATCACTGCAGTGGAGGTAATAGCCTTTGATTGGGAGGCAATCCTAAAAATGGTATTGGTTTCCATGGCTTTGCCCAAGGAGTTGTCCGCCATACCATAGGCATTGTAAAAAACGATTTTTCCATTCCGGGCAATAAGGGCAACCAGCCCAGGGAGATTGCCGTGGTCGACATTGGACCGTAACATGTCATCAATCCGGGCCAAGCGTTCCGAAGACATAGCAACACTTTCAGGGGTCCCTTCCGTAAGTGGGGGAGAGAATTGCACCGATTTGGTTTGGCACAACACAATACCTTGAAATAAAAATGCTACGAAAAAAATGATGTTTTTCATACCTAAGGCTTTATGGGGCAGTGCGGTTCAATGCACATGAATCCCGTATTTACAGTAAGAAAGGTACATATTTTTTAGAGTTTGCCCTTATAAAAACACATGGAATTCAGTGCCCAAAAAGTTAATATGCCACTTTCATCATTTAATGAGATGGGGACATTTCTTACAGCGCTTCGATTCGCGCTTTAGGTACTTGTCACAACATTCGGTCTTATGACCATGTGGCACTGGTTCTTGTAGTGCAGCTTTATGCGCTTTCTTTTTCTTTTTAAGCTCTTTTTTCAGTGCTTTTTTGAGTGCTTTTTTCTTTTTGCCCACATCAATATGCTTAGTAGCACCCTAAACTTGCTTTTAGTTATTCAATCTAAATAAAATAGAAGTGTTAAAACTTACTCGAGCGTATTCGAAGCTGCACTATTGGCCGTAATCATTTGCACATCCCGATCAAAAAGATAAAGACCACCCTTGTCATTCCCGATAAGGTTTATCTTATCCAAGATCGTTCTTGCCAAGGCTTCTTCCTCTATCTGCTCAGCGACATACCATTGTAAAAAATTATGTGTGGCATAATCCTTTTCCTGTAATGTGATATGCACCAGCTCATTGATACTGTTCGATACAAAAATCTCATGTTCCAATAATTCCTTGAACATCTTTTGGAAGGTGCCGAAATCCAATTTTGGTGCTTTTAAGGTCGACACTTTGGCATGACCTCCACGTTCGTTCACGAATTTTATCAACTTTAGCATATGCTGACGTTCTTCATCCGATTGGTCGTACATAAAAGTCGCGATGCCTTCCAAGCCTTTAACCTCGGCCCAAGAGGCCATTGATAGATAAACCTGTGATGATTCTGCCTCAATCAGTATTTGTTTGTTGAGGGCTTTTTCTAATTTTTCAGATAACATAATTTTTATTTTGTATAAAATTACAAAGAAAATTACGTTGAATATACAATGTGGAAAGAATAGTCTTGATCATTTTTCAATAATAGATCATTGGTTCACGAGGACTTCGGAATTTTTCAAGGTTTCGAAAAAATCACCCAGTATTTTTTCCTTATTAAAATCTTGCCAAATGGTTATTTTCCTTATATTATCTGGTCTTTCCACCCAGGTATTGTCTATGAACAAGGGTGCGGGAATCGTGGACTTCCTCGCCCACGCCCCATTTTTCAATATAGCCACTGCGGCCATGTCGAAGAGTGATCGTGATGGGGGATCACCATGATAGTCGATATGTTCAAAAAGACTCACCGAGTAATCCCCAAAATTGTTGAAAGTACCCCCATGTCGCCCTACAATAGACTCTTTTACCTTGGGTCCCAACCCTGGCATTCGGAAATTGATTTCCTTTTGGGTAACTCGCACCGCATCTGTGCCGGAAGGTTTTCCATAGCGTACGGTGACCATTTCAAAAGGAATAGTGCTTTTCAACACATAATTCATGGCAATGGTATCGTTGTCCTGATTGTACTCCCCTGGATCGGGATAATTGCTCCCCAACCAAACAATTTTGGTTCTCTGGGCAAAAGCGGGGTCTTTTTTCAAGGCCAATGCGATATTGGTGAGTTTGCCTACAGCTACAATGACTATCGAATCCTTTTTTGTCTCTTCCAAGAGAAAATCGATTCCCTCTTGGCCATCAAAATTATTAGGGTCGAAATTCCTTGAAATTTCCTCAAAACTCCCATCGGCGCCTTTTAGAATCGGAATGGCTCCCTTTAAATCACAAAGTTCAAGGACTCTTTGAGCTTCGTCATAATGATTTTGCACATTCCCCCCGTTGTAGGTGGCGTTGACCGTGATTCCCTTGACATTATAGGTCGCTTTGTTGAAAACCAGATAGGCCTGGGCATGTTGGTCATCCAGCTCATTATTGGCATCGGTATCGAAAATGACATTGATTTTTGAGGCCGTGGTTTCGATTTGGACGGGCATATCGCTTGTGGATTTGTTTTTCTTTTCACCGCAGGAATAAAAAACAACACCCATGGTGAGGGCAAAGAGCAATGTAAGGTTTGATTTCATGGAATGGGTTATATTATGGTAACTAAAGTACCCCTATTGAAATGGAAATCAAAGAAGAATTTATGTATTTAATTTTAGTTGGATGCGTTTCCTGGGCAGGTCTACATCAAGCACTTTTACAATGATCTGTTGGTGCAGGTGTACATGGGCATTCACGTCTTTAACAAAGGAATCCGATAGGTTGGAAATATGGATGAGACCGCTTTCTTTGATACCGATGTCGACAAAACAACCAAAGTTGGTGATGTTGTTCACGATACCCGGAAGTAATTGTCCTATGTGTAGGTCATTGATGGTTTTTATGTTTTGGTTGAAGGTGAAGACCTTGGCTTTTTCACGCCGATCTAAACCCGGTTTTTCCAATTCCTGTATGATATCCTTTAAGGTAAACAGTCCGATGTCTTCCTTGCAATATCGTTGCAGATCAATGCCTTGTAACAAGGGTTTGTTACCGATCAAGTCGGAGACGCCTTTTCCTAAATCTTTGGCCATTCGTTCAACGATGCCATAGCTTTCAGGATGTACCGCGGAATCATCCAAAGGGTTTTTGGCTTCTTTGATACGTAGAAAGGCGGCACCCTGTTCAAAAGCCTTTCCTCCCAAGCGGGGTACATTTTTTATGGCCTCCCTACTTTCAAAGGGGCCTTGATCATTTCTTAAGGTCACGATATTCTCTGCCAATTTGGCCCCAATGCCCGATACGTAGCTCAATAAAGGAACACTTGCCGTATTGATATTGACCCCAACGGAATTCACACAACTTGCAACAACAGTGTCTAAGGACGTTTTAAGTTTGTTTTGGTCCACATCGTGCTGGTATTGTCCAACACCAATCGATTTTGGGTCAATTTTTACCAATTCGGCCAAGGGGTCGGCCAATCTTCTCCCTATGGAAACTGCCCCGCGTACGGTTACATCATAATTGGGAAATTCATCACGGGCAATCTTTGAAGCCGAATAGATAGAAGCTCCCGCTTCACTTACCACAAAGACCTCAACGGGTTTTCTGAATTGAATGCGTTTTATCAATTGCTCCGTTTCCCGCGATGCCGTACCATTACCAATCGCTATGGCCTCGATTTTATAGGCATCGGTCAAGGAGCTTATTTTTTTGATTGCCCCTTTGCTGTCGTTTTGGGGCGCATGGGGGTAGATGGTCTCGTTATGTTCCAAATCGCCCTGTGCACTTAGGCAGACTACTTTACAACCCGTTCTAAAACCGGGATCGATGGCCAAAATTCGTTTTTCCCCTAAAGGCGCCCCCAATAATAATTGTTTCAGGTTTTTCGAAAACACCTCTATAGCGGCATCATCGGCTTTTTCTTTGGCTCTTTTAAGGGTTTCGTTCGATAGGGAAGGAAATAAAAGGCGTTTATACGCATCCTGAATGGCCTCTTTAATATGGGAGGAACAGGCATTGTTGTTTTTTAATATGCGGTCTTCGATTTTTTGTAGGGCCTGTTCATTGTCAATTTCAATCTTTACGCGAATGAAGCCTTCGTTTTCCGCTCTAAGAATGGCCAATAATCGATGTGATGGACACCGGCTCAACGATTCGCTCCAATCAAAATAGTCCCGGAATTTTTGGGCTTTTTCATCCTCCTTTTTGGCAGCGATGACCTTTGTAGTTATTTGTGCGGATTTCTCGAGCTGATGGCGTATTTGATTTCGAATATCGGTTCGTTCATTGATCCATTCCGCAATGATATGCCGGGCACCTTCAAGGGCCTCATCTTCATTTTGGACGTTATTGTTTACAAATCGTGAGGCTTCGTATTCTATTTCATCCGTGCGTTGCGCCATGATGGTCTTGGCCAAGGGTTCCAATCCATTTTTACGGGCCGTTTCGGCCTTGGTCTTTTTGCTCTTTTTAAAAGGGAGATAGAGGTCTTCAAGGGTAATCAAGTCCTCGGCATGGTTGATTTTTTCATGTAGTTCCTTGTCGAGTACATCTTGCTCTTCCAAGGTTTTGATGATCGCCGCCTTTCGTTTTTCCAAGGCCTCGAATTGGGCTTTGAAGGTGACTATGGCACCGATTTGCACCTCATCCAAATTTCCGGTACGTTCTTTTCGATAGCGCGAAATAAAAGGGACCGTGCAATCTTCGTTTAGAAGTGCCACGGTATTGCTTATCCCTTTTTCAGGTAGTTGGGTATGTTTTAGGATGTAGGGGATGAGTTGCATGGGGTACTATATTTTCGAGTTGATTTATGTGTTTGTCTAAAGTCGGATTTATTAAGTATTGTCCGGTCGAGCGCAGTCGAGACCTAAATCGGTATCAGTTGGTTTAAAATCGGAATGGGTGACGTTTCGGCATTCAGCTAAAATCTGTAATAGGTCATATTTGCCATTTGCCAGGGCAAGCTTCTTTTTGCCACTCCAGTTTTTAATTTTCTTCTCAAAATAAATCGCTTGTTCCACATCATTGAACTCTTGTTGAAAAATCAACTCGACAGGCCTTCTTTTATAGGTGAAACAAGTTTTGTTCAGACCTTTTTGGTGTTCTTCGAATCTTCTTGCGATATCATTTGTAATTCCGGTATACGTCAATCCATCTGAGCACAATAATATGTAAACATAGTAGAATTTCATTATAGTTTACTGCTTTAATCTAGGTCTCGACTGCGCTCGACCGGACATTACGAATATATATAACAAATTCGTCTTAACTGCTCTTGACCGGATAATACGACATTTCCAAGGCATTAAACCCTATCTTTTTTCGACAGTTTTCCACCGTGGTATCTTGATTGTGTAGCGCCACGGTATTGCTTATCCCTTTTTCAGGTAGTTGGGTATGTTTTAGGATGTAGGGGATGAGTTGCATTGTAGACTATTTAATTGTCAATCCATTCCCAACATTATCCTCATCAGGGTTGACAAAAACCAATTTCCCGTCAGCATTTTCGGTCATTAAGATCATCCCTTCGCTATCAATGCCACGTAAAGCGCGTGGGGCAAGATTGACCAAAACAGTGACCTTTTTTCCTATTATTTCTTCCGGGGCAAAACTCTCCGCAATGCCAGACACGATGGTTCTAGTATCCAATCCTGTATCTACTTTCAGTACCAATAGTTTTTTGGCCTTGGGCATTTTTTCTGCTTCCACGATAGTTCCTACGCGCATATCCAACTTTGTGAAATCATCAAACGTAATGGTGTCCTTTTGTGGTTCAACTTCCTTGTTCATTTGTTCATTCGTTTTTTTGGTGGCTTCCAATTTATCGAGTTGGGCCTGTATTTCGTTATCCTCTACTTTGCGGAACAATAATTCTGCTTTCCCAATTTGGTGGCCGGCAGGCAGCAAAGTGTCTCTTAAAGCGACGTCCTCCCATCCGTTCTCGATACGATTCTCCGATGTCGAATCACTCGAACTGACATTTAAGATATGTTTTAATTTAGAGGAAGTAAAAGGCAAAAAGGGTTCGCTTAGAACGGCCAATCCTGTTGCGATTTGTAAGGCTACGAACATAATTGTTTTTACACGTTCGGCATCTTCCTTAATGACCTTCCATGGTTCTTCGTCGGCCAAATATTTATTGCCCAAACGGGCCAGGTTCATGAGTTCCTGACTGGCTTCCCTAAAGCGGTATCTTTCAATGGAACTTGAAATAAGGGCAGGATAGTTTTTCAGGGTGTCCAAGGTCTCTTTATCTATATCTGAAAATTTAGAAGGGCTTGGTACCTGACCACCATAATATTTATCGGTCAATACCACAACGCGATTGATAAAGTTTCCGAAAATAGCTACCAATTCATTGTTGTTACGGGCCTGAAAGTCTTTCCAGGTAAAGTCGTTGTCCTTGGTCTCTGGGGCGTTAGCCGTTAAGGTGTAACGCAATACATCTTGCATATCGGGAAATTCCTCCAAATACTCATGCAGCCAAACCGCCCAGTTCTTCGAGGTAGAAAGTTTGTTGCCTTCCAAGTTCAAGAATTCGTTGGCGGGAACATTGTCCGGCAATATATAGTCCCCATGTGCCTTTAGGATGCTTGGGAAAATGATACAGTGGAACACAATGTTATCCTTCCCTATAAAATGCAATAATTTGGTGTCCTTGTGTTTCCAATAGGGTTCCCAATCCTTTCCTTCACGTTCGGCCCATTCCTTGGTAGAGGAAATATAGCCAATTGGGGCATCGAACCAAACATAGAGTACTTTGCCCTCGGCGCCTTCCAAGGGTACCGGAATTCCCCAATCGAGGTCTCGGGTTACCGCTCGGGGAGCCAAACCACCGTCGATCCATGATTTACACTGTCCGTAAACGTTTGGCTTCCAGTCATTTTTATGCCCTTCCAAAATCCATTTTCGTAAAAAATCTTCATATTTGTCCAAAGGCAGAAACCAATGTTTAGTCTCTTTGGTAATAGGATCTGAACCGGTAATCGTCGATTTGGGATTTATAAGATCTGTGGCGTTAAGGGTAGAACCACAATTTTCACACTGATCGCCGTATGCCTCTTCATGTCCACATTTAGGGCAGGTACCTACTACAAAACGATCGGCCAAAAACTGTTTGGCTTCAGGATCATATAGCTGGGCGGTCGTTTCTTCAATAAAATCACCCTGTTTATAAAGTTTTACGAAAAAATCGGAAGCGGTTTTATGGTGCACGGCCCTTGAGGTACGAGAGTAGTTGTCGAACGTTATCCCGAAATCTTGAAATGACTGGCGTATAATACCATCATATTTGTCAATGACCTCTTTAGGGCTAATACCTTCTTTTTTTGCCTTCATCGAGATGGCAACACCATGTTCATCACTTCCACAGACAAAGACAACATCTTTTCCGATCATTCGTAAATATCGTGTGTAAATATCAGC
>NZ_JBATHS010000037.1:0-2073 GCF_049667165.1 Maribacter sp. | reverse complement strand
GTTTTGGCCGTTCGACCGTAACCATGGGTAGATGACGGATTGCCATAACAACCAACCAATGCTTCTTGCATTCGTTCGATGACCCTGGCCCTAATAGGGGTGGTGGCAGCATTGTCTAGGTAAACATTTTTCATGGTAAACACTGTCGTGATAACGGACCAAAAATAACCGAATAAAATGTAAAATCTATCCCAAAGAAGATAAACTTGTTGTTTATTTCCTTTAAATTTGGGGCATGAAGCACCTCTTTTTTTTAGGCTTTCTGGCCATTTTAGTTTCCTGCGATGATGGTGATCTGCAAATAGAGACCATCGATTTTGACAGTGTGGATATCAGTACCTGTGAATCGACAGTAACGACCTCAAGCACTATTTTTTTTAAAATAAATAGTAAGGAAGCCTTGATCCTTGAATTGGAATCGGGCGTACTAAAAAATGAAGTATCCGATACTTTTAGTAGCGCGATTCCGGGGAAATCGAAATTGACCTATAGGGCATTTTCGGAAAACGTTACCAGTACTTATTTCTGTGATGCCATCCCCACGACCACACCAACGGTAATCGAAGAGATTGAAGCAGAGGACGGTGAAGTCTTTATCACCACCACCTTGGCCGAAGGCACTACCGATACTTTTGAACACACCTTGGAATTAAGTGGCATTACCTTTATCACTTCCACAGACCAAAGGATTACCGATCTTCAAATCAATGAGTTCGGGGTGGTAACGACCACCGCCAATTGATGGGAGTTATGTCGAATTACGTGTTCATATAAATATATACCTCAGTCGCCCCTAGGCCATATTTCTGGTAATCTGCGTCATAATATTTGAGATTGTCGTAACGCCCAAAAAGAAAGTCTAGTTCCTCTTTTAAAATGCCTTCACCTACACCATGTATAAATACTACCTTCTGGATGCGTTTTTGTATCGCAAACTCCAATTGTCGTTTTGCCGTCTCTAGCTGCAGATTCAACATTTCATGATTGCTCATGCCCTTCGATGATTTAACCAATTGATTTATGTGCAGATCAACTTCCATGGCCGGGGCATTTCGTTCCTTTGGCCTTTGTGTCGGTGGTCTTTTTTTCTTGGGCACCTCTTTTTCCGACTTGATCTGTGCTACCTCTAAATTGGTGACCTTGATCGAGGTGTCCCCTGAAATATTAACCAGTTCATTCGGCCCGAATTTCATCAGGAATCCATCATCGGACTCAATGGTTATTTCAGTATCGGAAACTGCCACCACCACCCCACGCAATACCTCGTCGAGCACCTCTACCCTGTCACCTTCTTTAAAAAGCCGCATAATTTTGTTTTGTAGCCCAAAAATAATGGTTATTTTTCCCGAAGAATTAGAATTTGGATAAAAATGCACTTTGCGACTTTGATACTCTTAATGGAAGATTACATGCTTCCGTGTTTGAACAAAAAGTTATTCGGAATCGATTGTCCGGGTTGTGGGGCGCAACGTGCCATTTCATTGCTGTTTCAAGGTGAAATACTAGCTGCCTTTGAAATGTACCCTGCTATTTTTACCATTATTCCCTTATTGGGTTTTTTATTGGCCGATAGTTTTTTTACGATTAAATACGCCAACAAGATCATAATCACCCTAATGGTTTCGAGTGTTGTATTGATTCTCGGAAATTATATTTTAAAATTTTTATAACAACCAAATACCTTTAAATTATGGAACAACAAAAATTACCCAACGTAACCATAGCTATTGTCCTTTCTATAGTTTCATTTATTTGTTGCTGTTTTAGTGCAGGAATCGGTGGCATAATACTTTCAGGAATAGCCTTGTTTTTAACGAAAAAGGATGAGAATCTCTACAAACAGAGTCCTGAAAACTATAGTAATTTCAGTACGTTGAAAACAGCAAAAATCATAGCCATTATAGGCCTTGTTTTAGGTGTCTTATCATTGATCTGGACCATATATTCCGTACAAAATATGGGCGGCTGGGATGCTTATATGGAACAAGTTCAAGACATGATGGAACAATGGCAATAACCAATTGACTTAATTTACCATGAATTTAAATAGAGAAACCTTACCAGGTTCGGGGA
>NZ_JBATHS010000036.1:0-7047 GCF_049667165.1 Maribacter sp. | reverse complement strand
CCTGCAATCTGTTATAGGATTGTTGAGCAAAATCCAATTGTGCCCTCCCGGCATCTATTTGCCCGGTGATTTGGTTTACTTGCTCTGCGGTTGCGCCGTTAAAAGCCATATCCAATTGCCCTTTCGCAGCTGTAACCGCACCTTCTGCCTGCATCATTTTTGCATGTATCTCCGGAATATCAAGCAAGGCCAGCGTGTCCCCTTTTTTTGCGGCTTGGCCTTCTTCAACATAAATTTTACTGATTCTTCCGGCTAGCTTGCTACTTACTGAAATGGTTTCAAATTTTACCTTGCCTCTGTAGGGGGTGATCAACGTATCGTTTCCACAAGAATTTAAAGCAACCATTGTGATGCAGCTGATAAACAGGTTTCTATATACATTCATTTTTTTAGTTCTTTTAGTTGTTTTAGTAGGTAAGTATTCCTTTGGCATGAAGTTCTTCCGTGACCGCTCTTCGTTGATCGAAGAAAGACTCCTGCAATTTAAAATTGGCTTTTTCCAAATCGTTTAAAGCATCGAGCACGTCATTTATTGAGGCCAAATCGTTTTTGTATTGTTTATTGATCATTGCATACGTATCGCTCGCCAATTCAATTTCTTTTTGGACCATTCTGGTATTTTGAAGGGATGATTCATAAGCCAGTTCCGCCTTGATAATGCTTAGGGTGATCATTTCATCGGCATCTTCTATTTGTTCCCTATATTTCTTGCTTTCAATTATGGATTTTTTACTTTTCAAACGTGACTGATTCCCATCGAACACGTTCCATTTTACACCCATCCCAACATACCATTTGGGGTCCAATAAGGATAGATCATCCTCTATAAATTCATAGTGCCCTTTTAAGGCAAGCTTGGGTATAAAATTGCTTTTTTCCATTTTGGATTTATATAGGGTCGCTTTTTCAGCCTCCTCCAAAGCTTTGATTTCGTTGCGCTTTTCAGCACCCGATAGGGAGTCGGTCGTAAAAGGCAGTAATGAGGGCTCGAGTGCACTTAAACGTTCTATACTTTCCTTGGTGAGTTGGTGCAGTACCTCTATCAATAAGGTTTTATTATGATCAAACTCCAGTTGTTTTGTTGCCAACTGTTGTTGTGCCAATTCGATTTTTTTACGGCCAATAGGGGTTGCCAACCCATTTTCGATAGCTTTTTTTACGTAATATGCCTGTTCGTTCAAGTATTTTTCGGAGGTGGATAGCACGCGTTTAGAGGCATAAACCAAGGCAAGTTTATCATAGGTCTCAATGATTTTCAAGGCTATTTTATCCTTTTCGGCCAACCCAACGTAGTTCAAGGAAGCCTCTTGGTGTTTACTTGCTTTAAGGGCATTGCTGGCTTCCAGTCCACTGAACAAGACCCAATCTACATCCATGGATGATTTCAGGATGTTTTTGTTCTGCAAATTAGAAATGGCTGTTAAAGGAATGCTTTCAGGAAAGGGATCATTAAAAGGAATACCGACCGCTTCTTTAATAAGCAATTTTTGTGTTGCGATCAATAGATTTTGCGTGTCATCATCAAAGGAGATGTCATCATCGAGCCTTGTAAAACTTCCATTAAGCGTAACTTTTGGCAAGAAAACCGACTTTGCCAATTTTTGATCGACTTTTGCTTGATCTGCATTAAAATCATTGATGTTGACGCTGTGACTATTTTCGAGCCCTTTGCCTATAAGTTCCTTAAGAACGGGATCCAATTGCTGAGCTATGGCTATTGATGGTACTAACCATGCAAAGGCAATCCATAGCATACTTAGCCTTGGTAAGTGTAACTGCATTGTAAATGGTTTTATAATTACAATACAAAGTTGCTGACGATAGGATTATTTTCCTTTGACCTATGTCAAAAAGTAAAGCGTACGTTTATTTAAGGTGATCATTCCTTCTGATGCGACTCAGGGTTTCCTGGGTCATCCCTAGGTAAGAGGCAATATGGCCTAAGGGAACACGATGAGAAATATCCGGAAATTCGGTGAGCATGTAGTCATATCGCTCGCTTGCGGTCTGAAATTGAACGGCATTCAATTTATGTACGATTTTCGTTAGCATTTCTATGGACAATAATCTTACAAGTTTTTCCATTTTATGGTATTTCACCAATAATAAGTCCATTTTTTCTTTGGAAATGCTATATAGGATCGAATCCTCCAAAATCTCTAAATAGTAAAAGCTAGGGCTTTGCTGAAAGAAGCTATCCGCGCTTGACATGAAATTTCCGACACCGAAGAACCATTGTGTTATTTCCTTTCCATCTTCTTTTAGGTAATAACTTCTTCCAATGCCCTGTTCTACGAAATACAGTTTATCGCAGATCTGACCTTCTTTAATCAATATCCGATTTTTTTCGACGTATTCTTTTTCAAAATGGGAGAGTATGTCATTGAGCTCATCATGGGAGAATGGTACTAAGGATGTTAGGAAATCAGTAAGCATACATCTTATTTTGCGATTGAACTATAAAAGCCGAAGAAAGGTATGCGCTAATTTAGCGATATATATTTAATACTATTATCAACCTATACAAGCCGGGCACTAGACTAAAAACATTAGCGTTTTTCAAAATGGGGGTATTCTATAACATCTATCGATTGTCTAATTCATTTCCAGAGTATATGCCCTCTTGGCGCCCATTCAGCGTTGCACATGCAAGACAATCTTTACCTAATTCGTAAAAACTTATCATTTTGAGTTGAATTCGATGAAGTACGGCTTCCAGTTTTCAAACCAAAAAATTGTCGTCCAAGTATTTCTGAAACTTTGGTTTGTATTGTTCGCTAATGGGGATATAGACGTTATTATCAAAAACGATACGGTTGCGTTCAATGGTCGTTATCTTATCGAGATTTACTATAAATGATCGATGAACCCTCATAAAGGTGGTCTTCGCCAGAAATTCTTCCATCTTCTTCATGCTCATTAAGGTCATTATTGGTTTCTCGGATTGCAGATGAATACGCAAATATTCACGCATGCCTTCAATGTACTTTATATCGGACAAGTTGATACGCAGTATTTTATATTCCGATTTGATAAAAAGGAATTTATCATCGCTATGGACTTCGGTCGTAGAACCCTCTTTGGGTTGGATCCTTGTCTTTGCCTTTTCAACAGCTTTCAGAAAATCGCTATACCCTATCGGTTTTAATAAATAATCAACGGCATCGACCTTAAACCCTTCCAAGGCATATTCACTGTAAGCCGTGGTAAAGATCACCCTCGGCGGATTATTCAAAGATTTTACAAAATCCATCCCGCTTAAATCAGGCATATTGATATCGACGAACATCAAATCGACCTCATTTTCCTGCAAAAAGGTAATCGCTTGTAATGCACTTTCAAATTGGCCTGTGCCCTCGAGAAAAGGTGTTTTTTCAATGTAGCTGGCAATTTGCTTTAATGCCAGGGGTTCATCATCTATGGCGATACAACGGATCATAACGGAATATTTAAGTTTACGGCATATTTTTCACTTGTATCGGAAATGTCCAATTCATAGTCATTTTTGTACAACAGATCCAATCGTTTTCTTGTATTCTCAATACCAATACCCGAGGAGGCCTCTGTTTTTTTTGAATGATTGGTATTTTCAATCGTAAAGTTCAATTTATTTTTGGCAAAAGACATTGAGATATGTATGAACGATTCTTTGTTATAACTAATCCCATGTTTAAAGGCATTCTCCAATAGGGAAGTGAACAATAAAGGTGGAATGGATGCCTCGGGGATTTCACTTGGGATATCCACTTCAATTTTGACTTTTTCGGTGAACCGAAGCCGCATGAGTTCGATATAACTTTGTATGAATTCCACTTCCTTTTTAATGGGAGTCAAATTTTCTTCAGAATCGTACAGCAAATGCCGCATCAAATTCGAAAGCTTTATTATGGAGTGCTTGGCTTCCTCAGCATCGATATCGACCAAGGCATGGATATTGTTCAACGTATTCATGAAAAAATGGGGACTCACCTGGTTTTTTAAAAAAGCCAACTGATTTTCAACATTTTCCTTTTGAAGTTTGAATTTTTCCTGTTCCAAGCCCAACCAGCGCATCGATAATTGTAGACCGGCATCAAAACCGACCAACAATACCGCCAATATCAAAAAATTGGCATAGGCCGGAATCGGGCCACGGCTATTTTGATCCGGTCTTATATGCGGTGGAAGTTCGCTCTCCAACAAATCCTGTGGAGGGGCTTCCATAGATCTTTCCATTCTATCAAGTGGAGGCATTGGCGGGTGTTGGACCTGTCTTTCATCCAAAGCATATATAAAAGCTGCGGAAGCTATGATTATGACGATGGTGATTATAAAATAGAGGCTTTTCTTCCCTTTGAAAAATAATAAGGGCATCAATATAAACCGGTGGGCCAAAAACAATCCCAATAAAGGCAATTGGTTTTTCCAAATATCAAAAACATGGTCCCATTCGACCTTATTCTCAAACTGACCGAACAATAAAGGGGAAGCAAACAGAACGATCCAAAAGGTAAAAATGATGAAGGGCTCAAAATATTTGAAATTATACTGTTGTCCGCTTGCTTTCATTTGTAAAAATTAAGTATTTAATCATCAGATAATCCAAAAAAATATCTTTGTTCGTGGTAACGGATTGTGTACTGCGAACAAAGATATTAATACTGGGGCATATTGTCATGGCTTAATCCAAATACTGACTGACTGCCGAAGCCCTGCTTGCAGCATGTTGATTAAGTGTCGATATTGCCTGATAGAAGTCGCTGCTGTTATTTAAAAATGAATACCCTGAAACTTCCGTTGTTGCATAAGGTTCAACCAATGATGAATAAGTATCATAGATCGATTGTATATAGGATGTTTCAAAGGGGCCATTAATGGTTTCCTGTACGTAATTATCGTAAATTGCCTTATACTCCTCATCGTTATATAAATACCCGATCAATGGCCATTCCGAGGCGTTCAATCCTGAAAAATCCAAGGGTAATGAACCCCCCATATTACCGGTTTGCAGTGCTTCATTATTATCCCAAGGAATCCATGTAAGCAGGCTATTATCAGGGTTATTATAAAGATAATAGTTATGTTCCATTACGCCGTACGTATCCCAGTTTTGAATCACCGTATTCACAGCTAAATAATGAAGGAACACATCCGTATCAAGTACAGCATCCAAACCTGCTCTCCATGCCTCGGGATCTGTGGTTCGGGAATCATCATGCAATGCAGTAAACACCGACTGTATATCTGACCAATCGAGTTCATCCTCATTTGTTTTCTTTTCAAAACCATCCTCATTGAATGTACCTTCAGCAAAACTTGCCCCGTAATCCTCAGGTTTGTATAGATTTCCATCATCACTGGAAAATTGGGTATCGATAACTGTATTATCAACTTCTTCTACCAACGTGTACAATCCAAAATATTCGGGGCCATCCCCGTGATCCACGTACAGCGTATAGAAGGCGGTATTGGACATTGCCAGACCTGCATTTGCAAATACGTCTGCAGCCACTTTTTCCCTTAAAAAGGATTTGTCGGCATAATTATTTTTAAGGCTGAATTTTTTAAAGCCATAAAAACGTTGATTATCAATTTGTGGATAATCATCTTCATATTCGTCAAAGTCCATTTTAAAGGCCAGTTTTAGAATACCGGCTTGCCATGCACTTTGTAAGCTGGAGTTTCCTTTAAAACGCAAGCCTACTTTATACCATTGTTTTCCCTCGTAGAATACATCCCCTGGCACAAATATCGGGTCTTCATCAACATCGATCAATCCGCCACCACCACCAGGGCCACCGGATGAAGCACCTAAAGTGCCGTAAAGATCCGTCATATCGTCCAACATGGCTTGCCAGTTTTCTTCGGAGATCACAAAATCAAATCTTTTTACCGTGGTATTATCAAAAACCTCATCAAAATCAGGGTCGGCATCTTTACTATGGGTCTCTGTGGTCCAATCGGTCGCTACGAAATCGGCATCATCAACTGTTGTGTCATCATCGTCTGTAGAAGTATCATCATCGACGACCGACGTGTCATCATCGGTTTCAATGGGGTCATCATCAGAACAGCCTAGAAATAAAGCTGTTGACAGGAATAAAATACTTAGAAAGGTCGAAAATTTTAATGCTCCCTTTTTCATAATTACATTGTTTAACGTTATTGATCTTATTTTAATTAAATTTTAACCAAAGAAAGGACAGGTTTGACCCAATAAAAATCAAAATCAACGTATGCCCGGTTTTTATCTATGAACCGATTGATTCTTTAAACAAGATTTTTGGCCAAATAGGGGTTTTTGAATTCATATACCGATTAAAATTTAAGTGGTATCTAAAAAAATGGTCGGCCCAATTTTGGAACGACCATTTCATAACTCACTCAACCAAACAATTCTATTTATCCATAGGCATCAATTTATATCCCTGACCAATTATATTTAATCAGCATCTCTCACCAATCTTATGAAGATAGGAACCGAGTCTTCGATGCCAGAATTTTCTTCCGTTTTGGAGACAAAAACTACTGAACCTGCACCATGCAAGTCATAACCTTGCATATCTACATTATATCCTGAAGCATATATCCAAGCATAAATGGTACCTCCATCTTCGGTTTCACCACCTTGAATCGGATTGGACGTACTTGACCAGTAAAACGGATAATTAACTTGTTCAATGGTTCCATCAACTATATTTGTGACCTCTGTAAGGTTGAATACGCTTGTATCCATAGCAGGAATTTCTGTTACCGAGTTATCGGCAATACTTTGCAATTCCTTAATATTAGGTAAACGCCAATCATCGTAGCCAGCAACAGTAGCAGCTTCTGCATAGGCTAGAGCTTCTTTCCAGTATAAGTACTCACCATTGTCGTCCTGTGACCACATTAAACCGGTGGCATGATCGGTAACCGTTTCGTCTCCGTTATCAACAAACTCATTGATGCCGTAGGTTGTATTTCCTCGAACAGCACGTACATATCTAGCACCACTCATAGCTTTGATGTGCCCAGTCCAGTCGTTGACGATCCAATATGGATCACCTTGCACCTGCTCGTTCTGAT
>NZ_JBATHS010000035.1:0-2469 GCF_049667165.1 Maribacter sp. | reverse complement strand
AGTCCCCGAGCACTATAAAACCCAATTGGTTTACATAATAGTCTTTCGTGGCCCCTTTGTTGCGCATGGGTAATTTTGGATGTATGGCCGTCAGCATGGTGGTGTATTTTGTTTTGATTTTATTTGTCTCGTATATCGCCTGGACCTTCGCCCTAAAGACTCCCAACCCTCGGATATAGCCACTGGATAATAATCCTGAGTTTTTTTGGATTGTACCTAGTTTATAGCATTGTTCTTTTTGCTAGTTTATAGTGCCATCTATGACCTTTTGAATACGATCTAAAATAATTTCCATTCTCTCGTCCGCCTGATTATAATACAAGCTACCACGAAATGCGGAAACAATGCTTTTATTGTTTCGCATTTCCTCTAATTTTTCGGCCAGATAATATTTAACCTGCTTATCTGAAGCCCATAGTTGCGTATCTATGTTTGTTGTATAATTAAATAGGTAGACAATATCTTCTAGATCATGACTTGCATAGATGTCTTTGATGCCCCTATCAAAAAAAGCCTCTATTTTAGTGGCCAAAAAGTAAGGCAAGGAAAGCACTTTTATAGTCACCTTATCGATGGTTAGGGGTATTGCTTTTTCAAAACCCGCTTTAAACCAAGGGCTTGATGGGGCCCAACCCACAGCTTTCGTGGCCATGACATCCACTATTAAATCTTCATAACGAAACCTGCATATGACAGGATCTTCGGCATCTTGGTAAAAACCGCGTTCATTCAATGCTTCCCGTAACCGCTCAAGTTCAGCATAACCGGCAATCTGAAAGGTCAGGTCAATATCTTTTGTGGGCCTTATATCCTCTGCAGCGGGGTCATCAATGTATAAGCTGACCACGGTCCCACCCACATAGACCACTTGCTCGTTTAAATCGCCAAGCACCAATGCCACTTTTTTGGTAGCGGCCCTATTGATCAAGGTGTTCTTTAGCATATGCGTTTTTCCAAGATTTCCAAGGCCAAGTTTTTTTCACGGACTCGGCCTACACGAACCGCATCCAAGAGTGCCAAAAGTTCGTAAAGATAATGGTCTAGAACAACGGCTTGTGGCACCGTAGGGTATAGGGGCAAGATAGTTTGCCCTCGAGCTTGCCCTTTTGCATAGGGCCACACATAAGGCTCATCGCTAAGAATTTCCGCATTAAGCGGGGGGGCACTGTGAGCAGTGAGGGTGCCACGCACTATAGGACCCGGATGTTGCGGAAACACAACGCCTAAACCATATTTAATAAAATAAAAAAAAAGATCCCGGTTGACTTCCTGACCTTTATGAACAAGTAGACCGGCATAGGATGAACGGGCCAACGAAGCACTTATCTCCGATTGACTCATAAAGAGTGTTTGGGCCAATTCCATTTGTATAAACCCTGGCTCGTCTAAGGAAACGAGCTTGGTCAAGACCACAATATCTTGTGGTTTCATCTGTTGTAAGTTACTTCTTATTTTCATTATCGTATATCGCGATATGCAATAATACAACATAAATACTTATATAACAAAGGATTATATAAATATATTGCGGTATGCGATATGCGATAAAATAGAATAGGTAGTAAGGACAAGAATCAAGTCCCCCAATTCGGAAAAACCAGAAACCAAAACCCCGGTCCGTTCAACCCCAAAAGGTCGGGGCATTCACATTGGGCCATACCGATCTTCACTACTTAGTTGGCCCCACGTATCTTTGGTGACCCCATAACAGACACATCGCTGATAGGCCGGATAGTCCGCCAATTTCGGATGCTCGAATTCCCCCAGCCTTTGCATCCCAATGTTACGCATCACCTGTTCCGATTTGACATTCTGTAAGGTACAGGTGGCAATGACCTTATCCAATGTAAGGGTATTGAAGGCATGGTCCAGGCATTGTTGCGCCCCTTCGGTGGCATAGCCCTTTCCCCATGCACTTTGCTTCAACCGCCATCCGATGTCCACCGCGGGTGTGAACGCCGTGGTATACTCTTGAAACGCCAAACCGATAAACCCGATGAACTCCCCCGTTTCCAAGATTTCGACAGCGAAATAGCTATACCCCTTTTTTTGATAATGGCCTTGAAGGCGTTCAACAAATTCAGCGGTTTCTTTTGGGGTCAGGGGTTTAGGAAAGTGTTCCATAACATGGTCATCGGCATTCATTTCCGCAAATTCGGGCAAATCTTCGGTCGTCCAATTGCGGAATCCAAGGCGCTTAGAAGTAAAAAGGTATTCCTTTTTCAATGTTGGCGTGTTTTAAAAGATGCCCAGCTTTGAAGATACTAAAAAGTAGCATACCCTGAGCGCGTCGACCGTTTTGAAGTGTTAAAACGGAAGCTATCATTGTGGTATTGGGTTTATAATGGTACTTTCTAGGTTCTTATACAAAAGCCACCATGGAAAACACACCAAAACCGAAGCCCCCGGTCAAAAGGGCCCCGGCGAAAACGACGTCAAAGACCGCCACGAAGACCCGAACACGAACCG
>NZ_JBATHS010000034.1:0-32424 GCF_049667165.1 Maribacter sp. | reverse complement strand
TAGCGGTTGCAAATATAGAAACCTTTTTCAATTCCAAAAAGGGAATGTTCATTAATATTTTAGGCCAAAGGCGATATTATTCTTTTCAAGAAGTTATTTTTGTCAAATGGAAGAATGGTACCATTTTGTACTCTTGATCGTCGTGGGATTTGCAGTTGGTTTCATCAATACTGTTGCCGGAGGTGGGTCTTTGTTGTCATTGCCGGTGTTGATTTTTTTGGGACTTCCGCCCAATGTGGCTAACGGCACCAATCGGGTCGCCATAGTCATACAAAATGCGATGGCCACTGCAGGTTTCAAAAGCAAGCAGGTTTCAACATTTCCCTTTAACCTTTATTTGGGTATTTCGGCTTTATTCGGGGCGATTATCGGGGCGTATATAGCAGTCGATATCAAAGGGGAAACCTTCAACAAGATATTGGCTATAATCATGATCGTTGTGGTATTGATCATTGTTTTTAAACCTAACATTCGCCTAGATTCGTTTCAAGAGCGTACCTCAGGGAAGTATCTTTGGATAAGCGTTATCGCCTTTTTCTTTTTTGGTATTTATGGGGGATTTATAAATGCAGGTTTGGGATTTATAATACTCCTGTTCTTGAATTATGTGGCCCAAATGTCATTGGTCCGTGCCAACGCTACCAAAGTGGCCGTTGTATTTATCTATTCCCTTTCCGCCTTGGCAGTATTCGTATTGAACGATAAGGTAAATTGGAAAGTAGGATTGATATTGGCTATTGGCAACGGAGTGGGCGCGTGGTTGGCAAGCAGGGTCTCAGTAAAAAAGGGGGATGGATTTATTAAGACGTTCCTAGTAGTAATGGTCGTGATCATGGCGGTTAAACTTTGGTTTTTTGATATATAGGATGCAAAATTAAATTTTTGAAAGTGGAGAAAAGCATAGAACATTTACGATGGCGGTATGCCGTTAAGCAATTTGATCCCGTACGGATATTGCCCAAGGAAAAGATTGGAGGATTGAAGCATGCCTTTAACCTAACAGCAACCTCTTATGGTCTACAACCCATAAAAATGGTCGTGGTTAAAAATAAGGATATTCAGAAAAAATTGGTTCCTTGTTCGTACGGTCAACCTCAGGTAGAAGATGCCTCCCACGTTTTGGTCATTTGTATTGAAAACAAGATTGATACCGCTTTCATTACCCAATATTTTGAACGGGTAAAGCAAGTTCGAGGCACTAGTAAAGCCATCTTAAAACCGTTTGAGGATTCTTTGGTGCAGAGTTTTGGAAAGATGAAAATCGAAGAAATTAAAATATGGGCTACCAATCAAGCGTATTTGGCGCTTGGCAACCTTTTGTCTTATTGTGCCTTGGCGAAAATTGATTCTTGTCCGATGGAAGGTTTTTTGCCTGAGGCGTATGATAAGATCTTGGGATTAGGGAAAATGGGGTTAACTTCGGTACTGGTATTGCCCGTAGGGTATAGGGCCAAAACCGATCCGTTTTCAAAAATGGAAAAAGTGAGAAAGGAAGTTGATGAAAGTATTATTGAAATTTTCTAAATAGGGAATACAGTTCAATGTTTATACATCGAGGTATGCAAATGCTGGGTAAGGGAAACAAGGGTGAGAAGCAGCATCCCTTGAACACTATCTAAGAAACCGGTACATAAATCAGACCTTTGACAACCCATAACGAACAACGATAAAATATAAAGAATGCCTGGATTTGAACTTTTTGGAGCACTGGAAAAAAAGGAAATTAACGATGTCATGGAATCTGGGGTTTTGATGCGCTATGGTTTTGATGGCCTGCGAAACGGCCATTGGAAAGCAAAAGAACTCGAAACGGCCCTCAGGCATCGTATGCAAAGTAAGCATGCCCAAGTGGTCAGCAGCGGAACGGCAGCCTTAACGGTGGCCTTGGCAAGTGCCGGTATCGGTGCAGGGGATGAAGTTATTCTACCCACTTTTACGTTTGTAGCCAGTTTTGAGGCCGTTTTGGCATTAGGGGCCATTCCCATCTTGGTCGATATTGACGATACCCTGACCTTAGACCCCATTGCCGTAGCGCAAGCAATTTCGAATAAAACCAAAGCGATAATGCCAGTACATATGTGCGGGTCGATGGCTGACTTAGACCCCCTACAGCAGCTTTGCAATACACACGGACTTGTATTGGTGGAAGATGCCTGCCAGGCCATTGGTGGTAGTTATAAGGGAAAACCTTTAGGAAGCTATGGCGATTTGGGTTGTTTTTCGTTCGATTACGTAAAGACCATTACCTGTGGCGAAGGAGGAGGCATTATCACGAATAATGAACGATATTATACGAATGCGGACCATTATTCCGATCATGGCCATGATCATAAGGGCAAGGATAGGGGAGCGGAGACCCACCCTTTCTTAGGCTATAATCACCGCATCTCTGAACTGAATGCAGCAGTTGGACTTGCCCAGATAAGAAGGTTGGATGAATTCCTTGCCATTCAAGAAAAAAATTATGCTATTTTGAGAAAGGCCTTGGAACCCATTCAAGGGATTCGTTTTAGAAAGGTACCCGAAGGGGGGGTAGAGAATTATTCTTTTCTTAGCTTTTTTCTCCCAAATGCGGAAAAGGCCAAGACCGTACAAAAATCACTGACGGAAGCGGAAGTGGATGGTTGCTTTTATTGGTATGATAACAATTGGCACTATTATCGTAAATGGGAGCACTTGACCCAAATGAAATCTTTGGGCAATGTATCGCAAGAGGTAAAAAATCAATTACCGGACTATACGCAGGCCGATTTTTCCAAATCAGATCATTGGATCGGACGTACTATTTCTTGTTTGATAAAATTAAGTTGGTCGGAAGCTGAAGTGAATGAACGTGCATCAAAAATGGCGACAGTCATTAGTAAGGGTATAACGTCCTAATAGTTCACGTAATCCACAATTTCTAGGCCGTAACCCACAATGCCAACCCGTTTTGTTTGCATCGAATTGGTTAAAAGTTTGATTTTTGAAATATTCAGATTATGAAGAATTTGCGCCCCAATGCCAAAATCGCGATTATCCATTTCAATTTTAGGGGCATTGAAAACACCCTCTGATTGTAATGTTTTAAGCTCTTTCAATCGCTTTAAGAGATTTAGTGACTGGGATTCTTGGTTGATAAAAACATAGGCGCCTTTTTCCTCCTTATTGATCGTATTGAATATTTCCTGTAACCTTTGGTCCGGATTATTTGTTAAGGTACCAAGGATATCATTGTTTACCATGGAAGCAGTGATTCGCGTCAAGATTGGCTCATCCACATCCCAATTTCCCTTGGTTAAGGCAATATGTACTTGTTTATTGGTGGTCTGTTGAAAGGCACGTAACCTGAATTTTCCAAAACGGGTAGTAATATCAAAATCCTCCTTTTTTTCAATTAGACTATCATGATCCATTCGGTAGGCCACTAAATCCTCGATGGATATGATCTTGAGATTAAATTTATTGGCGACTTCGATCAATTGTGGCAATCTGGCCATACTACCATCCTCATTCAATATTTCAACAAGAATACCTGCAGGATTAAGGCCGGCAAGCCTTGCGATATCTATGGCCGCTTCGGTATGTCCAGTTCTACGAAGTACCCCCCCATTTTTTGCCCTTAACGGAAAAATATGTCCTGGCCGCCCCAAATCATGGGGTTTGGTGTTTTTATCGACAAGTGAAAGGATGGTTTTGGAACGATCATGGACTGAAATTCCTGTCGTACAACCCTGCCCTATTAAATCTACCGATACCGTGAACTGGGTTTGATGGAGCACCGTATTGTTCTGTACCATCATATCGAGTTTCAATTCCTTACATCGGTCTTCGGTCAATGGGGCACAGATCAAGCCCCGGCCATGTTGGGCCATAAAATTGATCATGCCCGAGGTTACTTTATCGGCAGCCGCAATGAAATCGCCTTCATTTTCGCGATTTTCATCATCAACCACAATGATTACCTCGCCCTTGCGAATGGCTTCAATCGCTTCTTCGATGGTATTTAATTGTATCTTTTTTTCCATGCTAATCATTACATCGTAATTGAATCTTTATCTTTCTTTTTGAATATTTTTTGAAAAAATTCAACGAATCCATCCAAATTCATCAGCCCACGATCCGCAGTTGCCCTTTTTGTGAGAACAATGCTCAAAGGTAACATTATCATCGTGGATAACCATGCCCCGATGATCGGGTTGATCACATTCTTTTTTGCATAGTTCTCGGCAAACACCCCAATAAAGTAATACGTAAGGAACAAAATGATGGCAATGACCATCGGTAGACCAATACCGCCTTTACGAATTATGGCCCCTAAAGGAGCGCCTACAAAAAACAGGATAATACAGGAGAGCGCCAAGGCGAACTTTTTGTGTAAAGATAAAATGTGTCTGTTGAAGATTTCGTATCGTTTGTTGAGTTCGTTCTTTTTACCTTGTATAGACGTCAATAAATTGGTCGCGTTGGTCTTGGCAGAGGCCACTATCTGTATTTTTTGCCAATCTTGATAAAGATCGACGATATCTTGGGTGGTTTTGATACTATCGGGCCTTATACTATCATGTTTTATGCTGTCCGTGCGTATACTGGTAGCTGCTCCATATTTTTCCTGCATATTTTCATTTTGAACGATCTTTGTCGAATCTTCCACCGGTAATTCTATAAAGGCTCCGACCCGAGTTTGAATGTTCTTTGAAAAGGCCCCCACTATTCTTAGGTTGTCGTTTTTCAAGGAATCTATATCCTTGGCCAGACGGGCTACATTTTTCATTTTTTCGGTTTCGGTGTCCCGTTCCTCATCCATATCCACATTGTTGAATTCGGAAAGGTCTATATTCATCGTATAGGTCTCAAAATGCGCATTTGCAAAAGGATAATTGTTCTTGCTCTGCGTGGTACTCTCATCCAAATCGCGATAATAATTGCCATCATATAGGACCAATTGCAATATATCGGAGGATTCGCTGCTTTTCAACTCCCCGCTTTTCGCCTTGATCACGGTAGAATTCACTTTGGACTTTGACTTTAAATGAATGGTGACATTTTCAAGAAAACGATCGTTTTCACCATACTTTTTATCGACCTTGATATTCATATCGGCACCTTCGAAATCACTGAAGACCCCTTCAACTATCGCAACAGCAGGTTTAACTTTGGCAATGTTTCGTCTCAGGTTGTAAATTTTCTGTTCCGAAGCTGGTATGACACTGTTGGCAAAATAAAAGGTTACACCTCCCAAAAAGGTGATAAAGACAATAAGGCTCAACATAGCCCTTTGTAATGAAATACCGGAAGCCTTCATGGCCGCGAATTCATAATTTTCGGCAAGGGTGCCAAAGGTCAATATCGAGGAAAGTAATACTGTGAGAGGAAGTACCTTTTCGGTTAAATTGGGCATCAGGTAAAAAAGAAATTTACCTATGATGATGATATCAAGTCCCTTGCCCGCCAAATCATCTATAAAAAGCCAAATCGTTTGAAATATGAAGATGAACATCAATATAACAAACGAGCTAAAAAAGTTGAAAAGGAATCTCGATAAAATATACTGATCTAGTATTCTCAAGGTTGTTGCATTAATTTAATAAAAAAACCTTTCATTGGTCCGCATCTGTTCCGTACCGCACTCTGGTAAATAGGAAGGGATATGTGCTATTTTTTTTACGTGCAATTTCCCTAAGATCCGCTTGGGCAGAGCGTACCTTCATGACCCCAAACTCAATTATTGATGATGTAGTACCCCTCGTCCTTGTATTTGCCCTCATCAAATGTAAATAAGGTTTTTGATAAAGGTTGGTTCGTTTTAAAAGAATTAACAGTAATGGTGGTCAACGTACCGTTTTTTCCAGTTTCGATCACCTTGTAGATGTGTTTGGTTTCGGCATCTATCCCCAATAAAATCGACTTGTATTCGGTATTGGTATCAATGGGGGTCAATTTTATGAACTGAATTTTTCTTCCCTCTACGTTTTGCAGGATGTCCCATGCATATCGATGCCCCTCTTTATAAAACGTCATCATTTTAGAAGGGGTAATGGTATTCTCGTCATCTGACTTATTCTCAATGGTCACTTCCTCATTTTCAGGAACGATTGTATAGACCTTACTGCCATCAAAAAGTTGGTGGGCCCCAAAGAAATTGGCGAGGTATTTATCCCCTTGCATGGTCACGTCACCCCTCGTTTCATCATTGATCCCTGCTTCCTTGTTGTTCAATACCCATTTGAAGTCCACAAATATATTGTCATACCCTTGAACCTTATTGTAAACGTCATCTAAAAGTGCTTTTGCCTTTTCAGAATTTTGGGCATTGGCCATCTGTAATGTAATACATGCGATTGCTACAAAAACTATCTTTTTCATTAAAATTTAATTTGACTCGTTATTCAATAATTGATCTAATGCCATCATATCGGAAACCAATACTTGTCTGGCTTTGCTGCCCTCGAAAGGACCTACGATACCTGCGGCTTCCAATTGATCGATGATACGACCCGCACGATTATAGCCCAGTTTTAATTTTCGTTGCAATAAGGAGGCCGATCCCTGCTGTGCAATTACGATGACTTCGGCCGCTTCCCTGAACATATTATCCCTTTCGCTTATCTCATAATCAATACTTGTGCCAGAATCCTCACCTTGGTATTCAGGAAGCTCATGGGCCTGTGGGTATGCTCGTTGAGCGCCAATGTAAGCTGTGATTTTTTCTACCTCTGGGGTATCGACGAAGGCACATTGTATACGGGTCACTTCATTACCTTGGGTAAACAACATATCGCCCCGTCCTATCAACTGATCGGCCCCTTGGGTATCTAAAATCGTTCTAGAATCTATTTTTGAGGTGACCCTAAAGGCAATACGCGCCGGGAAATTTGCCTTGATGATACCCGTGATCACATTGACCGAAGGTCTTTGGGTCGCAATGATCAAATGTATGCCAATGGCCCGTGCCAATTGTGCCAATCGCGCAATCGGGGTCTCTACTTCCTTGCCTGCGGTCATGATCAAGTCAGCAAACTCATCGATTACTAAAACGATATAAGGCAAGAATTTATGTCCATCATGAGGATTCAATTTACGGGACTTGAACTTGACATTGTATTCCTTGATGTTTCGCACCATGGCCAGTTTCAAAAGCTCATATCGATTGTCCATTTCAATACAAAGGGAATTCAAGGTATTGATGACCTTAGTATTGTCCGTTATTATGGCTTCCTCTGAATCGGGAAGTTTGGCCAAATAGTGCCTTTCGATCTTATTGTACAGGGTAAGCTCTACTTTTTTGGGATCCACCAGAATGAATTTAACCTCGGCAGGATGCTTTTTATAGAGTAAGGACGTAATAACCGCATTCAATCCGACCGATTTCCCCTGACCTGTTGCACCTGCCATAAGCAAGTGGGGCATTTTCGCCAAATCGACCACAAAGGTTTCATTACTGATGGTCTTTCCAAAGGCGATGGGCAATTGCATCTCCGCTTTTTGGAATTTGCTTGATGCAATGACGGAACGCATGGAAACCACGGTAGGTTTCTTGTTGGGAACCTCGATACCTATGGTGCCTTTGCCGGGGATGGGCGCAATGATTCGAATGCCCAAGGCCGCTAGCGACAGGGCGATATCGTCTTCAAGGTTTTTGATTTTGGAAATACGGACACCGGCATCTGGGACAATCTCGTATAGGGTAACCGTGGGTCCAATGGTCGCCTTTATTTGCGCGATACCTATTTTATAATTCTTGAGGGTATCAACAATCCTGTTCTTGTTTTCTTCGAGCTCCTCCTGATTAATGGTAATTCCTCCTGAGGCTCCATGTTGATCTAAAAGATCAATGGTCGGGAATTTGTAATTCCCCAATTCCAAAGTAGGATCGAACTCCCCAAAATCATCGACTAATTTATCGGCGAAATTGGTTGCCTCCTCTTTTTCTTCAACGATTTTCTCGACCTCCATGGCCAATACATCTTCTTCAATAGACTCTTCCGAAGGCATATTGACCTCAAAATCATCTGTTTTGATCTCTTTTTCCAAGGGGGGAATATCCTTTTTATGGGTGTAGGTATCAATGATGACCGGCGCCTCATCTTCCTTTTCAAATTCAAAGGTTGAACCAACATCGGCGCCAGTACCTTTGAACTCTGAAGCCAGGGATTCCTTTTTCGCCATGAAATAATTCATGAAATCTTCTGGCGTAAAATGAAACAATCTGACCAAAATAAAGATCAACCCAAAAACCAAAAGCAATAAAACGCCGATCTTACCCGCATAGTCCTGTAAAAAATCGTTCATTTCATAACCGATGAGACCGCCTAACAAAGGCTTGTCAATGGCAAAAAAGCCTAGCGTGATCGATATCCAGATCACAAAGACCAAGCCCCAAATCCATTTCTTGAGGATTCCCTGCTTTTCTAGATTGAGAAACATATATAATCCCGTATAGGCCAACAGAAAAGGAAATATCAAAGATGCCAGTCCGAAACCCTTATACATTATGAAGTGACTGATACTCGCCCCAAATTTATTCAGTAGATTTTTAGCTTGTTCGTTGCGGTTGGCGAATTCCGTCAGGAGACTTTGATCATCTTGCCATGTAAAATAAAAGGAAACAAATGAGAAGAACAAAGCAATGCTGAAAAGCATTAAAAGGCTTCCCAGTATTATTTTATTTTGTTTTGATAATTTTAAAGAAAAGCCCTTCTTTGGGGTCTTGGGCTTTACTTTCCTACCTTTTTTTGCCATTAATGGATAAATTCTTGGGGCAAAAATACAAATTTACAGTCTAAGCCAAAGCCAGTAATGTTTTTAAAAGATTTTCGGAAGATAGATGATCAACCCTACAATACTTGCCGCAAGGGATACCAGCATTACAGCGCCGGCAGAAATATCCTTGATAAAACCGATCTTATCATCGAAATCGGGATGCACGAAATCACATAGCTTTTCCAAAGCCGTATTCAACCCTTCGATACCCAGAACTAGGCCAATCGCCAAAATCTGAAATACCCATTCGGTAGGGGATATTTCAAAATAGAATCCGAAGCCGGTGACCACAATTGCGATAACTACCTGAATCTTTATACTCGCCTCGGACTTTATCAAAAGCAGTGCCCCTTTCAGGGCAAACCCCACACCACGGATTCTATTTTGAAAGAAGCTTTCCTTAGGCATCCATCAACGCTTCCAAAGCAGCTTTATAATTTGGTTCGTCTACGGTTTCTGCAACTTGTTCTGTATAAACCACCTTTCCCTTTTCATCGACAACCACGACTGATCTAGAGAGCAATCCTTGCAAGGGACCATCGGTAAATTCAACTTGGTAGGCCTTTCCAAATCCGCCATCCTTATAATCCGAAAGCATAACCACGTTTTCAATGCCTTCGGCACCACAAAAACGGGTTTGTGCAAAAGGAAGATCTTTCGAGATACAGAGTACGATGGTGTTCTCCAACTCGGCTGCTTCTTGATTGAATTGTCGCACGGAGGCCGCACAGGTTCCGGTATCGATACTTGGGAAAATATTGAGCACCAATTTTCGGCCCTCATATTCTGATAATGAACGTGTTGACAAGTCGGTCATGGTCAACTTAAAGTCAGGGGTGGGGCTTCCAACGGAAGGTAAATTGCCAAGGGTATGTATTTTGTTTCCTTTTAGTGTTACAGTAGCCATAATGTTCTATTTTAAATGAATTGTGAAATTAAAAAATATATACTTCATTCGGAATGATTATCGACTAAAAAAGTCCATTAATATGCGCCAAGGGCACTGATGGCATTCCAATAAATTCCCTAGAATCTATGTAATCAACACCTTGTTGTACGAATCCTTTCAGAATTTCTTGTGTTGAAGTTCAGCTCAATGATTCCTAAGTTGCTTGATCTTGATCTGAAAAGCCGCAAAAATCAAGGTCATGATCGGACTGAGCCAATTAAAGATGGCATAGGTGAAGTATTCACCGACCCCTACACCCAAAACACCGCTATGATAGGCCCCACAAGTGTTCCAAGGAATCAAAACTGAAGTGACCGTGCCCGAATCCTCTAGGGTACGACTTAGGTTTTCAGGGGCAAGGCCTCTATCGGCATACGCTTTGGAAAACATTTTTCCCGGGACCACAATGGCCAGGTATTGGTCTGAGGCGGTAACATTCAAGGCAAGACAACTACCGACGGTACTTGCGAACAACCCAAAAGTAGTTTTCGCCATATTTAAAAGCGACTTCGTAATGCGGGAAAGCGCTCCGATACCGTCCATAACACCTCCAAAGAACATAGCGCATAGAATAAGCCATATCGTACTCAGCATGCCTTCCATGCCCTTGCCCGTAAAAAGATCGTTCAGTGCGGCATTGTCAGTGGCTACGCTTGTTTTAACGGTAATGGCCGTTAATATCCCTTTATAACCAGATTCAAAGGTGAGTTCTTCGGAGCCCGTGATTCCGGCAACGATATCGGGTTGAAAGATCAAGGCAAAAACCGCACCCAATAAAGTGCCAATCAACAATGCTGCCAGGGGAGGGGTCTTTTTGATAATCAGGAGGATCACGATCATAGGAACAATGAAAAGCCAACCGTTGATATTGAACGTGGCATCTATATCAGTTAATATGGATGCGGTATCTGCAGAGCCTGTGGTATCCAAAACGAAGCCAAGTATAATAAAAACCATAATCGTTGTAATTATGGTAGGCACCGTAGTCATGGACATATATTTTATATGGTCGAATAGGTCTCCACCGGCCATGGCTGGTGCCAAATTGGTGGTATCGCTCAATGGAGACATTTTATCACCGAAATAAGCCCCTGAAAGTATAGCACCGGCAGTCATGCCCATTGATACCCCCAAGGCCTCACCGATTCCGATCAGGGCAATTCCTACGGTGGCAGAGGTGGTCCAACTACTACCTGTGGCTATCGATATGATGGAGCAGATGACAACGCAGGCTGCCAAGAAAATTGTTGGATTCAAGATTTGCAGGCCATAATAGATCATGGCAGGGATGATACCACTTACCAACCAAGTACCGGCCAAGGCACCGACCATTAAAAGAATAAGTAAGGCGCCTGTTGTCGATTTAATATTTTCGGCCACTTCGGCCAACATGCTTTTGTAGGTAACCTTATTGAAAAAACCAACGATAGCGGCAACCGCACCCCCGAGTAGAAGAATAAACTGATTGGACCCACCAACGGCTTCATCGCCAAAGACATGCACATTATAGGCTAACATGCCGACCAAGGCAATTACGGGAATTAACGCTTCCCAGATGTTCAGCTCTTTATTAGCTACTATATGTTCATCCTGTCTGTATTCATTGGGTTCGTTTTCCGACATTGGCTAAATTTTGGTTTGTCGTAATATTACGATTTTGCCAACTGTTCTGCAAACCCTATTGAAAAGTGCTCTAGACCACTGTGGTTTTATATGGAAGAATATGGAGTTCTTCCATACAGGCACGCATCATATCATAGGTTCTGTGAATATCATTGTCCAAACCAACCGAAAATCGCACCAAACCATTCGACAATCCCATTTCTTTTTGCTCTTCCAATGAAATTTCAGAAGATGTTGATGTTCCGGGAGCGCTGAAAAGGGTTTTGTAAAAGCCAAGGCTTACGGCTAAATACCCTAATTTTTTCTTTTGCATGAGCTCCATGAGCTCATTCGCCTTTTCCAGTGACCCTACGTCTATGGTCATTAGTCCTCCATAGCCAAACTCATGGTTCATAAAACTTTTGAGTTTCTCATGACCTACATGTGACTTGAGACCGGGGTACACGACCCTTAATCCGTCTTTTTGAAATTTTTCGGCCAAATAATGTGCATTTTCGCTATGCTTCTTCATGCGAATATGAAGTGTTCGCATATTCTTTAGGATTGAGGCTGCCCTCAGACTATCCAATGTGCTTCCCAAAAGCATTCCCGCCCCATCGTGTACATCTTTCAGGGCAAGACAGAATGCCTTGCTTCCACAAACTACGCCAGCAACGCAATCACTGGTGCCATTGATGAATTTTGTTAGACTATGTATAACGATTTCTGCCCCGAGTTTTGCCGGTGCAACGGTAAGCGGTGAAAAGGTGTTGTCAACGACCAATGGAATTCCATATTTTTTCGCCAATACCGACAAGGTTTTGATGTCGGCAATCTCAAGTAGGGGGTTGCTGACCGATTCACAATAGATCATTTTGGTCTTTGGGGTAATGGCTTTTTCAACAGCTGTAATGCTGGTTATATCGACAAAGGAGGTCTGAATATTGAATTTTCGTAGGAAATTCTTCAAAAAGGCATACGTTCCACCGTAAATCGTTCTGCTGCTCACGATATGGTCACCGGCATTGCAGAGCTGCATAATAACCGCTGTAATGGCACCCATGCCACTGGCAGTTACATTGGCTGATTCGGTCCCCTCCAAGGCCGCCAAGGCTTCCCCCAGATATAAATTGGAAGGTGAGGAATGCCGGGTGTACAAATAACAACCTTCCGTATTGCCTTCAAAAGTGTCGAACATGGTTTTTGCGGACAAAAAAGTATAGGTCGATGAATCTGAGATCGATGGATTGACACCACCATATTCCCCAAAGTATTGTAGGTCCTGTAAATTATCGGATGCTTTCTTTTCCATAAGGATTGGCTTTTATACCTTAAAAATAAACCATTATTATTTTATATTCAACTTAAATAGAAATACTTAGAATATACATCTAGTATTTATGATAATTTTAGATTTATAAATTATATATTGTGCTTGTATTGCATTTTTAAAGAAAATCATTCCGAATGAAATTAGATGAAATCGATAGGAAGCTTCTTGGTCTATTGCAGGAGGATAGCAAAAAGACCACAAAGGAGTATGCGCTTCATCTCAACCTTTCCATTACAGCTGCTTATGAGCGCATCAAGCGATTGGAGAAAACCGGAGTCATTGCAAAATACGTTGCCCTGGTCGATAAGAAAAAGGTAGACAGGGCCTTCGTGGTGCTATGTCATGTTAAGCTAGTGCAGCATACCAAGGCCTATGTACTCCAATTTGAAAAAGAAGTACAAGCCTTGTACGAGGTGGTGGAATGTTATCATACCAGTGGGGATTATGATTATATTCTAAAGATTTATGTACGTGACATGGAAGCCTATCGGGATTTTATGGTGACAAAGCTTACGGCTTTGAACCATATAGGGAGTACCCAGAGTTCCTTTGTCATCAATGAAGTAAAGCATACGACGCGAATACCGCTTTAAAATCGGAAAATAGTGCTAATTTTGTTCGACACTAAAATCTATAAACAGTATGACTGAATATGATGTGGCCATTATCGGCTCTGGTCCAGGGGGGTATGTAGCTGCCATACGTTGCGCCCAACTTGGTATGAAAACAGCGATTATTGAAAAATACAGCACGTTGGGCGGGACTTGCCTTAATGTGGGTTGTATTCCCTCAAAAGCTATGTTGGATTCTTCACACCATTATGAGGATGCCGTAAAACATTTCGAGGAGCATGGTATTGAAATTCCCGGGGAAATCAAAGTGAACCTAGAGAAAATGATCTCAAGGAAACAAGGTGTTGTCGATATGACCACCAAGGGAATACAGTTTTTGATGGATAAAAATAAGATCGATGTGTACGAAGGGATTGGTAGTTTTAAGGATGCCACACACATCGACATAGCCAAAAACGATGGGAGTACGGAAACCATTATGGCGAAAAATACCATAATCGCCACAGGTTCCAAACCTTCTTCCTTGCCTTTCATTACATTGGACAAGGAACGTGTTATTACCTCAACGGAAGCATTGGAACTCAAAGAGATTCCAAAACATATGATCGTTATCGGTGGTGGGGTCATCGGTTTGGAGTTGGGTCAGGTCTATAAACGTCTAGGTGCAGAGGTTTCCATCGTTGAATATATGGATTGCATAATCCCGACCATGGATGCGGGCTTGTCAAAGGAACTGATGAAGTCGATGAAAAAACAAAAGGTAAAATTCTATCTTTCCCATAAAGTGAAGTCTGTTGAGCGAAAGGGTGATGAGGTCATTGTAAAAGCAGATGACAAAAAGGGAGAGGAAATGGTATTCAAAGGCGATTATTGTTTAGTCTCTGTTGGGCGCCGACCGTATACCGACGGGTTGAAAGCGGACGCTGCGGGTGTTCAATTGGATGATAGGGGAAGAATAAAGGTTAATGAGCACTTACAGACCAATATTTCCAATATTTATGCCATTGGTGATGTGATCCGGGGCGCCATGTTGGCCCATAAGGCCGAGGAAGAAGGTACGATGGTCGCAGAATTGCTGGCGGGTCAAAAACCACATATCGATTATAATCTAATACCAGGTGTTGTTTATACGTGGCCTGAAGTAGCCGCTGTAGGCAAGACAGAAGAAGAATTAAAGGAAGCCGGTATATCATACAAGGTAGGTCAATTTCCCATGCGAGCCTTGGGACGTTCCCGGGCCAGTATGGATGTTGACGGATTCGTAAAAATACTTGCCGACGCAACGACGGATGAGGTACTCGGTGTTCACATGATCGGTGCACGTTGTGCCGATTTGATCAGTGAGGCGGTAACAGCGATGGAATTCAGGGCGTCCGCAGAGGACATTGCAAGAATGAGCCATGCACATCCGACCTATTCAGAGGCTGTTAAAGAAGCAGCCTTAGCGGCAACAGCCGATAGGGCATTGCATATCTAAAAGGGTTGCGACCAATACGATTGGCAAACATTTTGCCTTGTGTAAAGGTCATTCCATTGGATTTCAAATTATTAGCGTATAAACATGGGTTATGGAGATAAACGATAAATCAGGGGTAAAGGAATACCATGCCGCAGCAGAGCGGTATGAAACCATGAAATATAATCGATGCGGAAAAAGCGGTGTGCTGTTGCCTGCATTGTCCCTCGGCTTATGGCATAATTTCGGATTCGTTGACAATTTGCAAAACGCAAGGGAAATATTGCGATGTGCCTTTGATTTAGGCATTACCCATTTTGATCTGGCGAATAATTATGGGCCACCTTATGGTTCCGCGGAAGAAAATTTTGGGCAGCTTTATAAAAAAGATTTTAAACCCTATCGCGATGAACTGTTCATCGCATCAAAAGCGGGTTATGACATGTGGCCGGGGCCTTATGGGAATTTAGGTTCGAGGAAGTATTTGATTTCCAGTTTGGACCAAAGCTTAAAAAGGATGGGGTTGGACTATGTGGATATTTTTTACCACCATAGACCAGATCCAGATACTCCTTTGGAGGAGACCATGATTGCCTTATCGGATATTGTTCGTCAAGGGAAGGCCTTGTATGTGGGTATTTCAAACTATCAACCTGAAGAGACGGCCGAAGCAAGTCGTTTGTTGAAGGAAATGAAGGTTCCTTTTATACTGCATCAAGCGCGTTATTCCATTTTTGATCGTTGGGTCGAAGATGGCCTATTGGATACTTTGGGGAACGAGGGAGTAGGATGTATTACCTTTTCACCTTTGGCCCAAGGCATGCTCACAAACAAATATGTAGATGGTATTCCTTCGAATTCAAGGGCAGCCAAGGATTTTACCTATTTGGACGTCTCGGAAGTTGAACGCAACTTGGTTAAAATCAAAAATCTAGCTGAAATCGCAAATCAAAGGGGACAGAAATTATCACAAATGGCGATTGCTTGGTTATTGAATCAACGGCATGTGACTTCGGTGCTTATCGGAGCAAGTTCCACGAACCAACTTAAGGAAAATATAGGCGCATTGGAACAATTGCAATTCACGGACGAAGAGCTAAAGTTGATAGATGCCAATTCTTGATCTAAAATAAGGATCAATACCAAGATAGCGAGCGGTTTAGTTTTTCAGTAAGCCAAACGACCTAAGTAATTTCGCCACATTGACCTTGATTAATCTCTGGGTAAAAGCAATCCAGGGTATTATATTCTGATACACATGGGTAACTCCCAATGCAATGTTAGATTTGATCCACGCTTTATTCCTTTCATACTGCAAGGCGGTAAAGGCACATACGATCATAAAGAGCAATGCTCCGAAAATGGCCACCATGGGACTCAATTCATGGTGAAAGTACCGATACAGTCCCAACCCTGTGAAACTTCCATAAAGAATAATAAAATGTATAACGTAGATGGATAAGGTGCTTTGACCAATTTTCAAGAGGGTCGGATGTTGCATTATTTTTCTAAAAATCATAAATATGGCAAACACCATGAAAACATCCCCCAATCTAATAAAAAGGTAGTTGTTCAGGGCGATGGCCCCAAAAAGGGTAACCCCGGTTATGTCTGCGAGTTCCAAGAAAAGATCTGACGATAAGAAAATCAATAGCAGACCTGCTAAAATGGTCAATACAATCGCATATTCATATAAATGTTTATGATTCTTGTACCGTGTAAACATTACGGACATAAAGGCACCAAAGGTGGTGTAGCCAAACCAAGGTATGATGGTGAATACCGATCCATGGGCCTTGGTAAGGAAATTAGCAATTCCTTGCGGTAAGAACCCGAATGACCAATTGGCATATACCGGTTCAAACAGGAAAAGTATACCAGTTGCTCCCAATAATAGGGCAGGTAAAAAAGCTTTATTTTTACTTTGCGACCAAAGGTAAATCCCAACAATTCCCAATAGGGACAGGCCTATACAATGGAGAACATCCACTAAATAAAAGGTGTCATAGATTCGCCCCTCGAAGATTCCTAAAAGATTGGTTCGAAGCAAATAACCGATGAATATAAGTTGCAAACCCCGTTTTATTCCTTTTGTCACCCTTGGGTTTTGGAATCCCTTTTGTGGAACGCGAATAAGTAAGTAGGTGAAGATAAAACCTGAAACGGTGAAGAACACCGGGGCGGTAATACCCCTGAAGTATTTCCAAATATTATAGGTTAGGTCGGTATTATCCCGAAATGCCGTGTCTAAAAGGCCATCAATAAAATGTCCTTGTAACATCATAAGAATCGCCCATGCCCTCATGGCATCTATAAAATACAATCTTGTGGTTTTCTTCTCCAAGGTTAAAAAACTATATTGTTACGTCTTAAATTACATTTACAATCACCCCTATATACTTGTAATACATGGTGTTTGGATGTTTTAGGGTGCAAAATTAGACAAAATACTCGCATGACGATGTATTTTGGGGTATTTTCGTCGAACGCAAATAAATTTTAGTATGGCATCAATAGTGGCTTTCGCAGGAAGCAATTCATCTTCATCGATTAATTTCAGTTTGGTAAAACATACGGTTTCATTGATCCAAGGGCAAGATATTGAATTGATGAATATGGCAAGCACAACTTTTCCCATGTATGGCGAGGACCGGGAAGAACAATTGGGATTCCCCGAAGCCTTGGTAAAACTCCAAAAGAAAATTGAAAATGCAGATGCCTTGATTCTTTCTGTGAATGAACATAACGGCGGTCCTTCAGCCTATTTTAAGAATTTACTCGATTGGTTATCGCGCTCAAATAAAAAATATCTGGAAAACACCAAGGTATTTTTAATGTCAACCTCCCCGGGGCAAAGAGGTGCTATGAGTGCGCATGAATACGTGAAGAATACATTGCCAAGGTTTAAGGGCGAAGTAATCGCCAGCTTTATCTTGCCATCGTTTCATACGAATTTTAAAGAGGGCGAGGGTATTATTGAACCACAATTGAAGGAAGCCCATTCTAACGCCCTGAACAGCTTTATCTCCGAATTATAATATTTTGCGTACTACGGCATCATTCAAAATTTCCAATGAATTTACTTTTCGGGAGTATTTGCTCCAATGGTCCCAGCAATTTTATGAAACGGTTTGGTTGGAAAGCAACGCACATCAAGATTGTTATAGTTCGTTCAATGCCATTTTAGGCGTCGATGCGCTTACGCTGCTTCAAACTGATGCTGAAGGAGCCTTTGAAGACTTGATGACCTATCAAAGGGAGACCAAGGATTGGATTTTTGGATACCTAAGCTATGATCTTAAGAATGACATAGAAAATCTAAACTCCGACAATCATGATGGATTGGAGTTTCCAGAACTATTGTTTTTTCAGCCCAAGAAGATCATCAAAATGACAGGGAAAGTGGTTGAGTTCAATTACCTGAATATGATCGCCGATGACATCGGGAAAGATTTTGAAGCAATAAGCAAAGGAACTACCGCGTACCAAGAGGTCACCGCCACGGAGGATATCCGTATAAAAATGCGCATTTTCAAGGATGAGTATTTCCGTGCTGCGGATGAAATGCTCCAACACATCCATCGAGGGGATATTTATGAAGCCAATTTTTGCCAAGAGTTTTATGCCGAGGAAACCTCTATTGATCCCTTACGGACCTATGAACGCCTGAATTCTATTTCAAAACCCCCATTTGCAACCTTTATAAAATACAATGACAAGTTCGTAATGTCCGCTTCCCCTGAGCGTTATCTGCGAAAGCAGGGGAACAAGATTATCTCACAACCGATAAAGGGAACAGCCAGACGGTCCCCCAATGCCATTGAAGATGCTGCATTGAGAAATCGTTTGCAAGAAGATCCCAAAGAACGGGCCGAGAATATCATGATTGTGGATCTCGTTCGAAACGATCTCTCAAAGAGCGCTTTAAAAGGTTCCGTAATCGTTGAGGAACTCTGTAGGATCGATTCTTATGAGCAGGTGCATCAAATGGTGTCGACCGTAACGGGTCAGGTTTCAAAGGATAAACATCCCGTAGAAATAATAAAAGAAAGCTTTCCTATGGGAAGTATGACAGGTGCGCCCAAAATCTCGGCCATGAAATTGATCGAAGAATTGGAAGCGTTTAAAAGAGGCCTCTATAGTGGGGCCATTGGGTATTTTACCCCCGATGACAACTTTGATTTTAATGTGGTTATCCGTAGTATTTTATATAATGCCACCAAGAAATATGTTTCCTATGCCGTTGGTAGTGCTTTAACGGCAAAGGCCTCACCAGAACTGGAATATGAGGAATGTTTGCTAAAGGCAAAGGCCATGCGTGAGGTTTTGGAAAATTCGAATATGTAGAATTGGATTGATTTTTAAATAAGCTTTATGGAACTTCGAAATATTGGGTTAAAAAGCCATGGCATTTCAATTCATGTGGGTTATGTGGCTCCTAAGACGGTTAAAGGAGTCGTGGTGCTGGTGCATGGTTTTGGGGAGCATTCGGGAAGGTATTTGGATGGTGTTTTACCAGCTTTGGTAGAAACAGGGTTTGCGGTGGTGTTCTATGATAATTTCGGTCATGGTAAGTCGGGAGGTAAACGAGGGCATTGTCCTAGTTATATGGCGCTATTGGAATTGTTGGATGTAATCATTGACCTTGCGAAATCTAAATTTGTGAACCAGCCTTTGTTCTTATACGGGCACAGTATGGGGGGAAATTTGGTCTTGAACTATGCGTTGCGAAATAAAACCGATATACGGGGAATAATCGCTTCAAGCCCATACCTCCGTTTGGGATTTCAACCCCCAAAATGGAAAATGGTGTTGGGCAAGGCCATGTTGAAATTTTGGCCATCACTTACACTGCCTTCAGGATTAGATCCAAATGGAATTTCAAGAATCCCCGAAGAAGTAGCGCGCTATAAAACGGACCCTTTGGTCCATGATAAGGTAAGTCCCATGTACTCATTTCCGATCATGGATGCAGGAGAGTGGGCTATTAATAATGCTGCGGCCTTGAATGTCAAGACCCTCTTACTCCATGGTACCGGTGACCTTATAATCGACTATAAGGGGACTGAGGAATTCCACGAAAATAGTCCAGGGCGAACTACCTTACAATTGTTTGAAGGTGGTTATCATGAATTACATCACGATCTTTGCCATAAAGAAGTATTGCAGGGTATCCAGAGTTGGCTACAGCAACAACTTTAAGTATTTTTGCAGCGTGCTGAACGAATTTAAGGAACATATTGAAAATCAGTTTCCGGAACTATTAAAAAGCAAGTTTCTTTTGGCTTGCAGTGGTGGGGTGGATAGTGTTGTACTGGCCCATCTTTGCTGCCAATGTGGACTTGATTTCTCTTTGGCGCATTGCAATTTCAAGCTACGCGGTAGTGAAAGCGATGAAGACGAGCGATTTGTGCGAGAATTGGCGAAAAAGTTGAAGAAGCCCATTTGGGTCAAACAATTCAATACGCAGACGTATGTCGAAAGTCATAAGATCTCGGTGCAAATGGCGGCAAGGGAACTGCGTTACGCATGGTTCAATGAATTAATGGCCAGGCAGCATATCAAAATGTTGGTCACTGCCCATCAGTTGGACGACAACCTGGAAACCTTTATCATTAATCTTTCGCGGGGAACGGGAATCAAGGGATTGATTGGGATACCTCCTAAAACAGAAACAATCGCCAGACCCTTATTACCCTTTTCAAGAGCACAGTTATTGGAATTTGCGAAAAAGGAACATATTGAATGGCGTGAAGATCAAAGCAATGCGGAAACCAAATACCTGCGTAATAAGATTCGGCATGGGATTGTGCCAATTCTTAAGGAATTGCACCCTACATTTTTAAACAACTTTATTGAAACACAGGAATTCCTAAAACAGATTGCAGCTATTGCCGATAACCATATCAATCAATTAAAAGAGGATATTTTTCAAGAGGAAGGAGATGTCATTCGTATTAAAATTGAATCGCTTCTGCCCCTAAATCCTTTGAAAGCATACGTTCATGCTTTGTTCGGTGTATACGGATTTACAGAGTGGGAAGATTTGCAACACCTCCTAACAGCGATGAGCGGTAAAGAAGTACGTTCCCGTACCCACCGTTTGGTGAAGGATAGGGACTTTTTATTGTTGGCGAACATAGCCGATGACTTTCAAGAAGCGTTTCAAATTAAGAAAGAAGATACCGAAGTTCAGACTCCAATAGGTTTAAGGATAAGTACAGTCAATATAATTGAAGCGGTAGGCCCTGATGTACTATATGTCGATAAAGAAACGTTAAAGTATCCCTTGGTGTTAAGAAAGTGGCAAAAAGGCGACTACTTTTACCCGTTAGGAATGGGGGGGCGTAAAAAGCTATCCAAATTCTTTAAGGATGAAAAATTGGATGTCATTTCAAAGGAAAAACAATGGTTGTTATGTTCGGATAACAAAATTGTTTGGGTTGTAGGCAAACGTGCCGATGACCGTTTTAAGATAACGGAAAAGACCAAATATATTTTAAAAATAGTATTAAATTAATGAAGAAGATATTACTATATATAGTATTGATATTCAGTAGTATATCATTATTTTCTCAAGATGATGATAACCCTGTGTCCTGGTCACAGGAATTAAAGACTATTTCAGATACTGAATATGAACTGATTATAAAAGGGAAGATTTTCGAAGGTTGGCATGTATATTCCCAGTTCACGGCAGATGGAGGTTCCTTGCCAAGTGAGGTTACCTTCGAAAAGGCAGGTGTGGATTACGA
Source organism: Maribacter sp. (assembly GCF_049667165.1). Classification (GTDB taxonomy): domain Bacteria; phylum Bacteroidota; class Bacteroidia; order Flavobacteriales; family Flavobacteriaceae; genus Maribacter_A. The sequence continues at coordinate 11,015 of NZ_JBATHS010000034.1, read as the reverse complement.
ATTGGTAGGCAAGACCCAAGAAAGTCCTACTGAAACGGCCTATAGCGATATTTTCGAGGTCGAGGAGACATTTTTTAAGAAAGAGGCGGTTTTTACCCAGAAAGTGAGATTATTGAATCCCGAAGTACGGCAAATCGATGTGAATCTCTTTTACCAGGTCTGTAAGGAAGTTTGTTTGGCTGTGGATAAGGATTTTCATTTTGTGTTGGATGGAGGTGAGGCCCTGACCATTGAAAAAACGGTTGATGACCGAAGTTTGTCCATGAGTACGGCCCTAAAGCTCGATCTTAAGCACAGAGATCGATTGCAAGAAGGAAATGGCCAAAACAATGACGAATCAAGTTTATGGGTGGTCTTCGGGTTGGGATTCTTAGGAGGCCTTATCGCCCTGTTGACCCCTTGTGTATTCCCCATGATTCCGTTGACCGTATCGTTCTTTACGAAACATTCGCATCATAAGTCCAAAGGAATTGTAAATGCGGTGTTATACGGTTTCTTTATAATCTTGATTTACTTTTTGTTGAGTCTGCCATTTCATATTTTCGATTCGGTCGATTCCCAGATCCTGAATACCATTGCGACCAACATTTGGTTGAACCTGTTCTTTTTTATCATTTTCGTATTCTTCGCCTTTTCTTTTTTCGGGTATTATGAGTTGACCTTGCCAAGTTCGTGGGCCAATAAGATGGATGCTGCCTCCAATAAAGTTGGGGGGACTATTGGAATCTTCTTTATGGCCGTTACACTAGCCATTGTATCCTTCTCCTGTACGGGTCCTATTCTTGGCGGATTACTCGGTAGCACTACTTTGGCAGAAGGAGAGGTTGCCAATAACCTTACAGCGGGAATGACAGGTTTTGGTGTGGCATTGGCCTTGCCCTTTGCATTGTTCGCCATGTTCCCAGCCTGGTTGAATTCCCTCCCCAAGTCGGGTGGCTGGATGACCACCGTAAAGGTCGTGCTTGGATTTTTGGAATTGGCGTTGGCTTTCAAATTCCTTTCCAATGCGGATTTGGTCGGTAATTGGGGAATTTTCAAACGGGAGATCTTCCTAGGCGTATGGATCTTGCTTTTTGTGTTGTTGACCCTCTATCTTTTCGGGGTTTTTAGGTTCAAACACGATGGCCCCAAACAGAGATTATCCGCAGGTAGAAAATTAACGGGGTTGGTAAGTTTGGCTTTTACGGTTTATTTGGGACTGGGATTGGCCAAGGTGACCAACCTTAAGCTTTTGAGTGGATTTCCTCCCCCTGATTTCTATAGCGTATTTCAACAAGAGAGTGATTGCCCTTTGGGTATCGATTGTTATAAGGATTTTGAAAAAGGAGTGGCCCATGCCAAGGCGGTCAATAAACCCATCCTATTGGATTTTACCGGATGGGCCTGCGTCAACTGTCGTAAAATGGAGGAAAACGTTTGGAGCGACCTCGATGTATATCCCTTGTTGAAGGAAGAGTATGTATTGATTTCCCTGTATATAGATGATCGCAAGGAACTTCCGCTCGAGGAGCAATTCGATTATAAGTTTGATTCGGGTCGGGTGAAGACCATTAAGACCATAGGGGAGAAGTGGGGTACCTTTCAGACCATCAATTTCAATTCGGCATCGCAACCCTACTATGTGCTTCTATCCCCGAATTTGGAGGTGCTGAACAGTGCCATTCAAAGCGCCGATAGTGATACATACCGGGATTGGCTGTTAAAGGGGTTGGAAAACTATAAAGAACTTTCAGTAAAATAGCAAAGATCAGTTCTTCACAAAAAATGAAAAAAGCACCCTTCGAGGTGCTTTTTTTATCCTTCAATTATTCTTATCTTTTCGATTTAAATCCAAATAAATTCAATGAAAAGCATTAAGAGAATCGGAGTTGTTTTATTGATAGTACTGGCCTTAGCTGCTCTTTTTGCCGGCATCTCTATAAATACCCTTTCCCCAAGCTATGAAGGTCAAATGCAACTTCCCAAATTAACAGGGGAGACCCAGGTGTATTACGATACGTACGGAATCCCCCATATTTATGCCAATAATGAGGCAGATGCTTTTCGTACGTTAGGATACGTGCATGCACAAGACCGTTTATGGCAAATGGAGCTGCTACGTAGAATTGCCACAGGCCGACTTTCGGAGGTATTTGGAAGCAAAATGTTGGATACCGACAAGTTTTTCCTATCCCTGGGCATCGATGATGCCACGAACCAAACGGTTTCGAACCTGGATGAAAACAGTCAAATGGTGCTGTTGTCCCAAGCGTATTTGGATGGGGTGAATGAATTTGTGGCAGCAGGGCCTACACCCATTGAGTTTTATCTTACCGGCCTTGAAAAGGCACCTTTTGATTTAGGGGACATCTACAACACCGTTGGGTATATGGCCTTTAGTTTTGCACAAGCCCATAAAACGGATCCATTGCTGACCAATATCAAGGATAAACTGGGGGAAGCTTATTTAGTGGACTTGGATATAAATGTAAATCCCAATACGGAATGGATACATAACTACAAAAACACGAAAGAGGAGAATATTCAGAATTCCATTGCTGAAATGACTTCCAAGGCATTGGGTGCGCTTTCCTTGCCTTTATTCGAAGGCAGCAATAGTTGGGTATTGGCACCTGATAAAACCAAGAATGGCAAAGTGATCTTTGCCAATGATCCCCACATAGGGTTTTCACAACCGGCGGTTTGGTACGAGGCCCATATCAATACGCCCACCTATGAGAAATATGGATATTTTATGGGCGGCATACCATTTCCCATATTGGCCCACGACCGTAGTTTGGCCTATGGTATGACGATGTTCCAGAATGATGATATTGATTTTTATTATGAGGAAACACATCCAACGGAAAATGAAAAATATAAATCAAGAAATGGATGGGTACCTTATGAAAATGTGCATAAAACAATTAAAGTCAAGGATTCTACTAGTTATGAATTCACCTTTAAAAAGAGCGAACATGGACCCATTTTAAATGGTATTGCCACCCAAGTCGAAGGGGAGCAGCCCATTGCCATGTGGTGGATCTACACCCAACATAAAAATGAGGTTATGGACGCCTTATATGGGATGTCTCATGCTAAAAACATGGATGGATTCCAAAGTGCGTTGCCCAAAATCCATGCGCCAGGTCTGAATATTATGTACGGTGATGCGGAAGGCAATGTGGCATGGTGGGCCTCGGCCAAACTATATAAAGACAACAACAGTAACCGAACCAAATTTGTCCTAAAAGATAGTTCGGATTTAATGGCCCCAGAGCGCTATTTGGACTTTTCGGAGAATCCCCAAGCGATCAATCCTCCATGGAACTATGTGTATTCCGCCAATAATCAACCCGATTCCATTGCAGGCATTCAATATCCAGGGTATTACCTCCCTGAAAATAGGGCCAAGCGCATTGTAAGCTTATTGGAGCCGAAAGACGATTGGCAAATGGAAGATATAAAGGAAATGATAACGGATGTTGTTTCACCCACAAATCCAGAGGTGGTCAAGGAACTGAACAAATTTGTAAACGCAAAGGATTTATCCGATTCCCAGCGCATGGTGTTGGACAAGCTTAATGTCTGGAAAGGGGAAAACAATCTGAAAAGTATTGAACCAGCCGTTTACCATCGGTGGACGTACTATTTCCTTAAAAATACATTTGCCGATGAGCTGGGGGAGGAAATGTTCCAACAGTTTTTGGCCACACATCTGCTCAAACGCACGATAGCCCCAATGGCAGCAAAAACCGAATCGGTATGGTGGGATGATGTCACTACGAAAGACAGTATTGAGACGAAGGCCCGAATCTTCAATGCCTCTTTGATGGAAGCGTTACAATCGTTGGAAAATGATTTTGGGGTCGACCCTAACCAATGGACTTGGGACAAACTACATACGTTGGAACATCCGCACCCCATAGGCCAAGTGAAGGCACTTCGTTCATTTTTCAATGTAGGTCCCTTCCCCGTTCAGGGTACACGCGAAGTGATCAATAATCTGGCATTCAATTATGATGAAAGTGGTCTGTATAAGGTTACTGCGGGTCCGTCTACGAGGCGTATCATTGATTTCTCGGATATTGAGAATAGTATGAGCATCCTCCCAACAGGGCAATCAGGAAATCCGTTTAGTGAGCACTATGATGACCAAGCGGAAATGTATGTGAAGGGTGAATTTAGAAAAATGATGATGAATGAAAAGGAAATTAAGGACACCTCAAAATCTTTACTTACATTTAGGCCTACACAAGAGTAAGGAAAAAAGAGTATATACAGAAGAAACAAGAGTCAAGACCATAAAAACGATGTTCTTCCATTTGCACCATAATAATGGGATGGTCTTAAATCTTAGTTCTTTTAGCAGAGCGGTCTTGTGTCGTTCGCAAGTAGTTTAAAAAACTAGGGGTCAGGGCAACTCTTAGAGTTTTTATCAAAAGTCAAGGACAAAATATGCTTACAAAAGTCTTCGGTAGCGCTGTATTTGGGGTAGAAGCCACCACCATAACTGTTGAGGTGAATGTTGATAAAGGGGTGGGGTATCATTTGGTAGGCTTGCCCGACAATGCGATCAAAGAGAGCAATTACCGTATCGCTGCCGCCTTATTGAACAACGGTTACAAAATACCAGGAAAGAAAATCACCATCAATATGGCCCCTGCGGACCTTCGCAAGGAAGGTTCGGCCTATGATCTGACCTTGGCTTTAGGAATATTGACGGCATCGGGTCAAATACAGTCCAACGAACTCGAGAAATATATTATCATGGGGGAGCTTTCCTTGGATGGTAGTCTACAACCCATTAAAGGGGCCTTGCCGATAGCCATAAAGGCCCGTGAAGAAGGTTTTACCGGGTTTATGTTACCCAAGGACAATGCGAAGGAAGCGGCCATCGTTTCCGATCTGAAGGTCTATGGTATTGAAAACATAAAGGAAGTCATCGACTTCTTCGATAAAGACGAAGCCTTGGTAGAGACCATTGTGGATACCCGGGCAGAATTTTACAAAAATTTGGATTTTCCGGAGTTTGATTTCTCTGATGTGCGTGGACAAGAAAGTATCAAACGGTGTATGGAAATTGCCGCTGCCGGGGGGCATAATATCATCTTGATAGGTCCACCGGGATCGGGTAAAACCATGCTGGCCAAACGGTTGCCCTCCATATTGCCCCCAATGACCTTACAAGAGGCCTTGGAAACAACAAAGATCCATAGTGTGGTGGGCAAGATAAAGAATATGGGTTTAATGAGCCAACGCCCATTCCGTAGCCCACACCATACGATTTCCGATGTCGCTTTGGTCGGAGGCGGTGCTTATCCCCAACCTGGTGAGATTTCGCTTTCCCATAATGGGGTGTTGTTCTTGGATGAACTTCCAGAATTTAAACGAGGGGTGCTCGAAGTAATGCGCCAACCTTTGGAAGACAGGGAAGTAACCATTTCAAGGGCCCGATTTACGGTGACCTACCCCAGCAGTTTTATGTTGGTGGCCAGTATGAATCCCAGTCCAGGAGGGTATTTCAATGACCCTGATGCACCCGTCACTTCCTCCCCAGCGGAGATGCAGCGGTATCTGGGCAAGATTTCCGGACCGTTGTTGGACCGAATCGATATTCATATCGAAGTGACCCCGGTACCTTTTGAAAAACTTTCCGAAGACCGAAAAGGGGAGGGCAGTGTTGAAATCCGTAAGCGGGTCACCGCGGCTCGGGAACTGCAGACCGAACGATTCAAGGCATTGGAGAACGTACACTACAATGCCCAGATGAACACGAAGCAGATACGGGCGTATTGCAAGTTGGATGATGCCTCCAAATCATTGTTGAAGAATGCCATGGAACGATTGAATCTTTCCGCCCGTGCCTATGATCGTATTCTAAAAGTAGCGAGGACCATTGCCGACTTGGAAATTGCCGAACAAGTTACGGGGACCCATATCAGTGAAGCGATTCAGTATCGGTCACTTGATAGAGAAGGGTGGTTGGGGTAGTAATTTGGGCTTTAAGAAGAACCCTATTATACCCAAAATGTCTTTCTGACACCATTCGTTACATGTCATTTTAACCAGGAATGACATTTTAAACAAGTACAGCTTTCTTTAAATTTTATGACAGTGCGTACTCGTTTTGTTGAAAACCATATCTATCAACACAAAACCAGCTTAGTTCCCCATAAAATGAATCCTTCAAAAAGATTTTGATAAAAGGTCTTTTTTTAAAGAAGGGTCTCGTTAATTCATTAAGCTTTGTTAATTTTAATCCAAAACTGTAAAATGGGTCAAATAATAACGTTCGGGGAAGTTTTAATGCGGATTTCGCCAAAAAGCAACAAAAAGTTCATTCAATCGAATAGTGTGGAATTTTACTTCGGGGGCACGGAATTGAATGTGGCAATTTCCATCGCTAATTTCGGGGGAGACGTAAAACATATTAGTGCGGTTTCGGAGGACTTTATAGGGGAAACGGCCATTTCATACATCCGAAAATTTGGCGTTGATACTACTTCAATCACCTTATCAGAAAGACCCTTAGGCGTTTATTTCCTGGAAGTTGGGGCAGTTATGCGACCTAGTGCTATTTCGTACAATAGATCACATTCCGCATTTTCCCAAATTGTACCCGAAAATATAAATTGGGAGAATGCTTTGGAAAATGGTTCCTGGATGCATTGGACAGGAATTACACCGGCATTATCAAAAGGTGCTTTTGACACCCTTAAGGCTGGATTGAAATTAGCACGACAGAAAGGAATGACAGTTTCCGCAGACCCAACCTACCGAAGTGGTTTATGGAAATACGGACAAGATCCCAAAGAAGCATTGATCGAATTGCTTGGCTATTCCACGATTTTTATAGGAGGCATTAATGAAATCAATGAAGTACTTGGAACTGATTTTGGTTATGCCAACGAAGATTTTCTCGAAGCGAGTAAGCAGTTGATGCAAACCTTCCCCACTATCGAAAAAGTATTCGATAAAATTAGGACGTCCTTAAATTCGTCATGGCATAAGATAAGGGCGAGAATGTGGAACGGTATCGAGTTTAGGGAAACCCAAGATTTGGATATTACCCATATTGTGGATCGTATAGGTACAGGAGATGCCTTTGCGGCCGGTTTGATATACGGACTACAACAATTCGATGATTACAAAGCTTTGGAATTTGCAAGTGCTGCGTGTGCCTTAAAACACACCTACGAAGGGGATGTCAACTTAACTACGGTCAAGGAAGTGACCAATATCTTAGGAGGGAATACCACGGGGCGGTTTGTGAGGTGACCTTTAGATTTAAAGCGTTGTAAAGGCGACCACTTTTTAGCGTTCAAAACCGATACGTTCAATGTTATAGTATAATTTGGAACATTGCGATGGCTTTACGAATTACCTTTTTTAACAACCATTGGTCACCAAAGTTTTGATCGATAACCGTACTTAATATTCATATGCTGAACAAAAGCACATATATGGCCCAAATAAAACAAAAGGCGCAAAAGGCATATAAAATGTAAGATGGGGTAGTTTTCTTGTTCATACGACTGTATTTGTTATATATAGATAACAGCGGAATTCAAAGAAAACTTTTTTTGGTTCGTGTAAAGGGATGAAAATTCGATGTGGGGCCGCATCTTCGATTAAGCGCAATAATTATCTATAACCGTATATTGTGTAGAATTTGGAAAACCTATAAATAGTACCGTTGAACGATGTTGCATGGTGCTATATCATGAACAGTATTGATTCGTGTCCGTTGCTTGTATCATGTTATATCAGTTACGCATTACGCATACACGGTTTTGAAAGTCCCTAAACCGGATAATACCTATAAGACCAAAATCCATTTAATTTCAACATATTATAAATCTAGCTCAGAATCAAAAAGGGAAGCGCTGCTTTTTTGCAGCTTCTTAAAACCAGGAAAATAAGGGAATTACATCAAAGGGTGGGGAAACAATTTAATTGACAGTGATTTGAGACCATCGGAATAAAGATTACGGGTCTGCTATCGGTAATTATAATGCGAGAGTGCATGCAACTAAAAAGGGGTATAAGCCCGGCTTACATTTGATATTCGCCTTTATTTGACTCATCATTCTGCAAACCATTGCCCGCAAATGAATCTTTGAAAATATAGGCAAATACAATGGCTATTCCCATGGCCAACAAGGAAATTGCATATTCCCAATCCAGGATTTTAAGCAGGCTTCCTGCGATTATTGCCAAAGTGCCAAATACCATGGCTAAATTCCACAATAATAGCATGGACCTGTTTTTCGTCTTTTGATCGCCACGGATAAAATACGTCACGCCTTCCAAAATGAACCAGAGTACGAAAGAAATAGCAATAATGGCCTGAAAAACAATGGTAAAAGGTAAATCCAAAAGGCTAAAAATACCGTTAAAGGCCCAGAAAGAAACCAAAATCAGTTTGTTGTAATCCATAAATTGTTTTGTGGGTTTCTTCCAAAAGCGGTAACAGTAAAGTAGTCCGACAGTGCTAAAGGAAAGAAACATTAGCTCAGTAGCCATGGGCCACGCTAGAATTTTCATGGCCACACCGAATAATACGGCAATGGACAAGATCCTAAGAGGCATGGTCAAAACTTTTCTTGATGGTCGCATGGTGTTGTCTTTTTTAGGTTACGCCAAAGACTATATCACTTTGATATTTGCCCTTAGTCCTTCCATTATTCCAAGGATGTTGTTTACCGTTTCCTTTAAATAATGTTTGATCAATACGTGCGGTATTCGAATGGTGGTAAATCCATTTTTAAAGGAATGCATGGTCCTTTCAAGATCATTGATGGCCTGTTCATGGGTCAACATATGATATTCCGCATCGATTTCAATATTCAGTTTTACCCTTGAAATGGCGATATCGATGGATTTTTTACCGTCCCACCATTCCAACATGGCATTTACACCAGCTTCTTTTAGGCCATAGTACAATTTAATGGCCTCAACTGGCGTGTTGTTCTTCTCTATCAACTTGACCATTCGGGTCTGGTGGGTTCCACACAGTTCAACGCCTAATCGGTCCATTGAATTCCTGTGCTCCAAGTAATCGAGTTTTTTACTACATTCTAAGCATTTCATGTACTTACTTTGATTTTGATTTGGGATAATTATAACCCCGTACTTTTATGATTATTATAAATGTTCGATGTATGACACCCTACTTTTAGACGAACGGCAAATTTTTAGATGAACTGCATTTTAAAATGTTAAAATTGTGGTGAAACGCGTATTTTTATATCCCGAGTTTTTTGGACTTTGGTTGTATCATCGATTCATATATATTGTTTAACTTTAGAGGTCATTTTTAGATGATATATTATGATATTCAAACCTTCAGGATTTAGTATTTTGTTTTTTGTAGTATTGCTGATGTCTTCCTGTAAAAATAAATCACAACCACAATCTGACCTTGACACCGAAACGGTCAAGCCAAAATTGAATGTAATGCAGGCCAATAGGTTGGCCAGCTTACCTTTTGGGTGTATTCAGACCGAGTATCCCAATAAGTTGGGTCAAACATTGCACGATTCAACGCAACTTAAAAACCCGAAAACCTTGCATCCGGCATTTTATGGATGTTTCGATTGGCACTCCTCCGTCCATGGTCATTGGTCATTGGTTTCCCTTCTAAGGCAATTTCCTGATATAAACAACGCCTCGGCGATTCGGGAAAAACTTATCGAGAACTTGTCAAAGGGGAATATAGAGCTCGAAATGGACTATTTCAAAATGAAGGGCAATGCAACCTATGAGCGCACTTATGGGTGGGCCTGGTTGTTGAAGCTGGCGGAGGAACTGTATACATGGGACGACCCAATGGCCAAGGAATTAAGCGCAAACCTACAACCCTTGGTCGACGTTATTGTACAAGGTTATATAGATTTTCTTCCCAAATTGAATTATCCTATCCGCGTTGGCGAACATAGCAATACGGCTTTTGGGATGTCTTTGGCATGGGACTATGCCATAACAACCCACCAAGGTGAACTTCAGAAAGTATTGGAAACCAGCGTAACCCGCTTTTATTTAAATGACGTTGCATGCCCCTTAAGCTGGGAGCCCAGTGGATTCGATTTTCTGTCCCCTTGTCTTCAGGAAGCCGATGTGGTGCGCAAGGTCTTACCACCAGATGCCTTTAAAAAATGGTTCAAATCGTTCTTGCCCGAAATGGCAAATTCTTCCTTTACGATGGAAACAGGGAAAGTTTCCGATAGAACCGATGGTAAATTGGTACATATCGATGGACTTAATTTTAGTAGGGCTTGGTGCTTATACGGTATTGCTAAAACCCTCCCTGAATATGCTCATTTGCGGCACATCGCCGATGAACATCTCAATTATTCCCTGTCAAGTATTGTAGATGATAATTACGAGGGTACCCATTGGTTGGGAACTTTTGCCTTGTATGCTTTAAACCATTCAGAATAGCATGTTCAAAAAAATGGGCCCTGGTGTATTGGTGGCAGCGGCCTTTATCGGACCCGGAACGGTTACCGCCTGTACCTTGGCGGGTGTCGGTTTTGGGTTTTCCCTTTTATGGGCCTTGTTGCTCTCGATCATTGCTACCATTGTCCTACAGGAAATGTCTGCCCGCTTGGGAATAATTACCCAAAATGGGTTGGCCAATGCCATTAGGAATGAATTAAGTACGCCTTGGATCCGAATGTTGCTCTTGGGTATTATCCTGGCCGCAATAGTGGTCGGAAATGCGGCCTATGAAGCGGGGAATATCGGTGGTGCCACTTTGGGGCTGAATGCCCTTTTTGGCGAGGAAAATGCGGTATATTATCCCTATCTTATCGGTATGATCGCGTTTATGCTTCTGTACCTGGGAAATTATAAAACGCTGGAAAAAGTGTTTGTATCCTTGGTAATCATCATGAGCCTTTCATTTCTTTTAACGGCAATGATCACCAAACCTAATTTGCTTGACATCTTAAAAGGCTTGTTTGTTCCCAAAATACCTGAGGATGGTCTATTGACGATCATTGCCTTGGTGGGTACAACGGTCGTCCCCT
>NZ_JBATHS010000033.1:0-11856 GCF_049667165.1 Maribacter sp. | reverse complement strand
CTTCTACGGTTTTAGTCAAGGATTTATAGACCTTTCTATCGATGACAATCGAAGCTTGTTTGATGGTGAATTTGCCTCGAGCTGTCGGGGCCAAGGTGTAGGAGTAGGTTTTTGAATAGGAGCGCACCCCATTGACCCATGAAGAGCTTATGGCCTGTAATGGGCCTGATACTACCCGAAAACCATTAAAATCAGGGGGTGTGAAATCATCACCGTCCCGGTTCATGGTAAATTCTATACGCAGCCTTTCGTTAATACCCAGCTTTTCCTTGCTCAGGTTTGCTTCAAAGGTTACGGCATCATCCTGTGCGTTCATTGTAAGTGTCATGAACAACAAGGGAAGCAATGCCATATAATATTTAAAACCTATTTTCATTACCAATCCTTTTCATTTTTGACTTTGGCACCCTTCACTTTTTGGGCATCAATTTTTTCCTGCACTTTCTTTTCCTCATTTTGCATAGCCTCTAACAGATTTTGAATCTGCTGTGGGGAAAGTTGATTGGGTCTAGGTTGTTGCTGTTCTTTTTGTTGGGGTTGATTACCTTGCTCCGGTTGCTTTTTATCTTCTTCTTTTTGATTTCCATCCCCTTCTTTAGTGTCCTCTTTTTTTTCGTCTTCTTTATCCCCATCATCCCCTTGATCTTTCTTATCACTGTCATTCTGGTCTTTTTGATCTTCCTTGTTATCCCCTTCGTTCTTTTGATCTTGATCCTGATTATCTTTTTTTTCTTGATCGTCCTTATTTTCGTCGTTATTTTTTTGCTCGTCTTGCTGTTTTTTCAAAAGTTCCTTGGCCAGCGCGAGATTATAACGGGTTTCCTCATCCTTAGGATCGTTGCGTAAAGCTTCTTTATAGGCTTCGACGGCCTTTTCATATTCTTTCTTTTTCATGAATACATTGCCCATATTGTGGTAGGCCTTGTGCTTATCTTCCTTGGCAGTGGCCACTTCCCCAGCTTGTTTGTACCTTCCAAAAGCTTCACTGTAGGTTTCTTTATTGTAATAGGCATTTCCTAAATTGTATGGAGCTGAATTATTCTCCCCACTTTTTGAAATGGCTTTTCGGTAATCAACTTCGGCTGAGACAAAGTCATTCTCCGACAGGTCCTTATTACCCTCCCAGGTAAGATTGGTAGATTCTAAAAGTGCTTTTTCCTTCAATTTCTCCTCTTTCCGGTCTTGGGCAAAAGAGGCAAAAACGATAAAAAACAATAAAAGTACGATCTTGTTCATATTATGCTGCTTCTTTGTGGTTTTCATTGAAAAGATTCAACTTTTTAAGCCATTTGGTCTTTTTGTCCAAAATAAAAATATCTAAAAATAGAAATAAAAGTGCGGCTCCTAAAAACCATTGAAATTGATCTTTGAATTCGGCGAATTGTTTGGCTTCAAATTCGGTCTTATCCATTTTCAAAAGGATTTCCTTGATATGCTCAACCGCCTCTCCGGTATTGCTCCCATCGATATATTCCCCATCACCCTCACGCGCTATTTCTTTTAATATGGCTTCGTTGAGTTTGGTAATCACCACCTCACCTTGTGCATCTTTCTTAAGGCTCTCGACCACCCCATTTCTTTTTAAGGGTATCGGGGCTCCTTTGCTTTTGCCTACACCAATGGTGAAAATGCGAATGCCTTCGCTCACCGCATCGTCGAGGGCTTTTTGGGTATCGCCTTCTGAGTGGTCCTCCCCATCGGAAACAATAAATAGTACCCGATTGGTCTGCTCTTCATCATCATAATAGGTCGTAGCCAATTCCAATGCTTCGCTAATGGCCGTTCCTTGTGACGTAAGCATATCGGTATTCATATTTTGCAAGAACATTTTCGCGGCCCCATAATCGGTGGTTATGGGTAGTTGTGGAAATGCCTGACCGGCATAGGCGATGATACCGATGCGATCGCTCGCCAATTGGTTGATGATCTCTGAAACCAATCGTTTGGCCTTTTCCAATCGATTTGGGGCAATATCTTCGGCCAGCATACTCTTCGAAACATCGACCGCAAATACAATATCAACGCCTTCACGTTTAACCGTTTCTAATTTGGTTCCTATTTTCGGATTGACCAGTCCCAAGGCCAGAAATGTTATTCCCAAAAGAAAGAATAGCAATTTCAGAACCGATTTGAAATTCGATTTTGAAGGGGTCAATCGTTTGAGCAGTGCGGATTCGGCAAATTTTTTCTGGGTTCGTTTTTTCCAGATTTGCTGTAATACGAACAACACCACGATCACCGGAATGATGGCGAGAAGGTAGAAATATATTTTTTCGTCAAATTGAACCATAAGCTATATAAAACTTCTGAATAGGGTATTGCGAAGTACCCACTCCAATAATAATAAGGCACCAGCCAAGAATACCCAAGGCCTAAATTTTTCTTCGTATTTATAATATTTGAATTCCTCTACTTCTGTTTTTTCCAATTTGTTGATTTCTTCGTAAATGGCTTCCAATTTCTCATTGTCAGTTGCCCTGAAATATTGCCCTCCTGTGGCATCTGCGATATCCTGTAACAGTTTTTCGTCAATCTCGACTTGTCGCATACCATATCTAAATGAACCATCGGCATTATAGGCGATGGGTGAAAGGGCATTGCCATTGGTGCCAAGACCAATGGTATAGGTTTTTATCCCATACTCTACCGCCAAGTCGGCAGCGGTTTGGGGTTCAATAAAGCCGGAATTATTTACACCATCGGTCAAGAGAATAATGATCTTGCTGATGGCCTTGCTTTCTTTCAATCGGTTGACCGAAGTTGCCAAGCCCATGCCAATGGCCGTACCATCGTTCAATTGCCCATAGGTGATTTCCCGTAGCGAATTCAAAACTATCGATTTGTCACTGGTAATGGGCGTTTTGGTATAGGCCTCCCCGGCATAGGCGACAAGGCCGATCCTATCGTTGGGTCTTTCTTTTATAAAATCAGAGGCCACCTCTTTAAGAGCCGACAATCGGTTTGGTTTTAAATCCCTTGCCAACATACTCGAAGAAACGTCAATTGCCATTACAATATCGATTCCCTTGGTGGTCTTGGTACGGGTAGAAATATCCTCGGTCTGTGGTCGGGCCATGGCGACTATAATGGCGGTCAGCGCCAAAAGTCTGAAAACGTACAACAGCGGTTTTAATTTGGGAAGGAACCCAACATTTGAAAATCCCTTTATGCTCGATATTTTCAAGGAAGCCGATAATTCATTGCGCTTAAAAAAATACCAAAGAATAGCCAATGGAAGCACTAAAAGCAACCAAAAGAATTCTGGATTCGCAAATGATATATTCTCTAGCATTTAAACTTCTGTTTTAACCTCGATTGTGCTTAAAACACGATTCATGATTTCTTCGGCATAGGAATCTCCATCTTGCCAGGTCAATAAAACCTGTTGCTGAAATCCTTTTCCACCAAAGCTGAGTATCACATATTTTCCTTGGACCAATTCTTCCGATCCTGGGATTTTGAATTTTCCGCTCCCGTAGGTTTTTATGCCCTTAACTCCTGTTACGGTTACAAATTCCTCTTGTTTTGTGATTATGTTTTTGGCCCCTTTTTCCTCAAAACCTTTTAAGAGTTGTTCTATGGTCTTTTCGAATTCAGGTTCGGCGGGTTGCGTAAATGTTGTTGAGGTTGTCGCCAATGTCAACAATGCCTTGTCATCGCTGAACATAAAAGATTGAAGCTCCTTTATATTTGCTTTGGCCTCCTCTGGGATATCCACTTCCTGACGTACCAAAACCTCCGGGGCTTCCAATTGAATTGGGGGGTATCCATAGGAACTCGCTACCCATTCGCTATCTAAAAGTCTTTTGGTTGGGTGACCAGAAACTGTATCCCAAACCATTGAGACTCCGTAATGCACAGTAAGGGCAATGACCGAAATCAAGAGCACACCTAACGCAGAGGCGCCGGCAATCATCCATTTTTTACGGTGTCTTTTATGGGCAAGTTCGTCTTGATATGCCTCTAGTTCCATTAATTCTTCCGCGGTAGGTTCCGGGATGGCCTCATGGGTCTTTACTACAATGTGCTCTACCGCTTTTCTATCCTGCAGGGCCACATTGGTCGGCGGTTTTGATTTGGCAAATTTCACCAAATCGGCGGTCTGCAAAATACTCTTGAATTGTTTGATGGTGTCATTGTCGAGTTTTAGTTCTCCCGCATCTTTCATCATCTCCAACTTAACGATCAATTCATCCGTTGTACTTTCAAGGGCTGAAACATTGACATCTTCCTCAAGGTAAGAACGTACAATATCGGTGAGCTCGGAATAGTATTGTTTGTATTCATCCTGGATCAGGTATTTTGAATTGTCTAATTTTTTCAATTCCAACAATGCCCGGTCATAGGGCGGCAGTAAGGCTACTTTTTCGGCTTCGGTCAACGGTTTCTTTCTTAAAAAGAACCAATACATGATACCTGCGATGATGCCCAAAATGACCAAGATACCCAAAAGGATCTTCCACCAACCAGCATTGCTTTTCTCTACCTGGATCAAAGGTTTGATATCATACATTTTTTGGGCCACGGTATCTACAGGTACAGTTGCCACATCGATACGTAAGGAATCCGTAAAATATCCTTTTCCATTGATTTCAATACGTTGGGCCGGTAATTTGTAAGAACCCGAGTCAAATTGGGTCAAGGCGTAGGTTTTCATTAAAGTGAACCTATCCTTTTTTCGTGTCGTATCCGTCGCAAAGGCCTCAACGGTTTCGAGGGGTGAAAATGTTTGTCCTTCCGGGAAGATGACGCTATCGGTGGAATCAACTTCTACAGTCACCTTGAAATTCAGTTGATCTCCGATTTTAATAAAGGTGGTATCCACTTCAGAGGTTATGTTCGGAGTCGTTTGGGAAAATCCGATTAAGGAAACGCAAAAAGCGCATAGGAAAAGGCCCCGCATCATGATAGTGCGTGGTCCCCAACTTCGAATTACGTAATTCATGACCCCCATCAACCTCGTCTTTTAAAATAGCCCAACAGCTTTTTCACATAGCTTTCATCTACCCTACAACTCAACACCCCACAACCTGATTTTGTGAAGGTTTCCTGAAAATATTTCACCCGTTGGCGATGATGTTCCCCATAAGCCATACGTACTTTTTTTGATTGGGTGTTTACCAATTGCAGGGTTCCTGTTTCGGCATCCTGCATTTGAACCATTCCTAAATTGGGAATATATTCCTCACGTTCATCATAGACACGAATACCGGTTACATCATGTTTATTCCCCGTGATCTTAAGGGTTTTTTCATAACCTTCCGCAATGAAATCGGAAAGCACAAAGACAATGGCTTTCTTCTTCATGATATTGGTTAGGTACTTTAAGGCTTCGGAAATATCGGTTTTGTTGCTTTTGGGCTTAAACTCCAATAATTCCCTAATGATCCTCAATACGTGCGATTTTCCTTTTTTTGGTGGTATATAGAGTTCAGCAGAATCTGAAAACAATAAAAGACCAACTTTATCATTGTTTTGCATGGCAGAGAATGCCAAGGTTGCTGAAATTTCGGTGATTATTTCTTTTTTGAATTGATTGGTAGTGCCAAAAAACTCTGAGCCACTCACATCTACCATCAACATCATGGTTAACTCCCTTTCTTCCTCAAAGACCTTTACATAGGGTTCATTATATCGGGCTGTTACATTCCAATCGATACTGCGTACATCATCGCCGAACTGATACTGTCGTACCTCACTGAAGGTCATACCACGTCCTTTGAAAGTAGAATGGTATTCCCCTCCAAAAATATGGTCGGACAGACGACGCGTCTTGATCTCGATCTTACGAACTTTCTTTAGTAATTCTTTGGTATCCATCTTTGTCAGTACACAGTATTCAGTATTCAGTAGCACTTAGTTGCACAGCACGCGAACCAAAGCGTACGGTTTACTGCCGACTGTTTTTATGGTACTTCAACCTCATTAACGATTTTGTTGATGATTTCCTCAGAAGTAATATTCTCTGCTTCGGCTTCGTAGGTCAGGCCTATTCTATGCCTAAGTACGTCATGCACTATTGCCCGCACGTCTTCAGGAACCACATAGCCCCTGCGTTTGATGAAAGCATAACATTTGGCGGCATTCCCTAGGTTAATACTGCCACGAGGTGATGCTCCAAAGCTGATCAGGGGTTTTAGGTTTTCGAGATTGTATTTTTCGGGATAACGGGTCGCAAAAACGATATCCAGTATATATTTTTCTATTTTTTCATCCATGTAGACTTCCCGTACCGCCTGTTGGGCACTTAAGATCTGTTTGGTAGTAATCACCGGATTTACCTGATCATAGACACCCATTAGATTTTGGCGCATGATCAGTTGTTCTTCATTCATTTTTGGATAATCGATCACGGTCTTCAACATAAAACGGTCTACCTGAGCCTCTGGTAATGGATACGTACCTTCTTGTTCCACCGGGTTCTGGGTGGCCATGACCAAGAACGGTTGATCCAGTATAAAGGTTTCATCACCTATGGTCACCTGTCTTTCCTGCATGGCTTCCAAAAGGGCCGATTGTACTTTAGCCGGCGCCCTATTGATTTCGTCGGCCAATACGAAGTTGGCGAAAATGGGACCTTTTTTAATTGAAAAATCATTTTCCTTGATATTGTATATCAAGGTTCCCACAACATCGGCTGGTAATAGGTCGGGCGTGAACTGTATTCGGCTAAAACTTCCTTTTACCGCTTTGGCCAAGGTATTGATCGCTAGGGTTTTTGCCAGTCCGGGAACACCTTCCAATAAGATATGCCCTTGCCCCAATAGGCCGATCAGCAACCTTTCGATCATGTGTTTTTGGCCCACGATCACTTTGTTCATTTCCAACATCAATAAATCTATAAAGGCGCTGTCCTGGGCAATTTTTTCATTCACTGCGCTAATGTCCACTGAAGTATTTTCTTCCATATATTGTACCGAATTTTTGGGTATTGGTTTGGTATGATCCAAACAGGGGTGCAAATTGAAAATTTATTCACTGTATCGCTGTTAATGATTGGTTAAAAATTCATGAAAGCCCCTATTTTTATGAAGTTTTTAAGTGTTTTCTTTTTAAATTCACAGCGATGTGGCAAACATGGACAAATTTTATAAAATAATGGTTGGAACCATGCGTTCGTGTAGCTCGAAAAAGTGGTCTCCAAAAAGGGGAATGGAAGGGCTAAGGAACCGTTGTTTTGAGTTTTGGATTATTACAATTGACCTTTCTGAAGTTATCTTGGATTAAGGTGGGAAATCGGATTTCAGAAAGTATTTTTCGGGGGTATATCCTTGCATGGAAACATGTCGTCAGGATGCATGAATAGCTTCAAGAAGGACTGTTCCAAAGGTGGTAATCCAAAAAGTAATGAGGTGACCAGTATTGATATAATAAATAAACAACATATGCATAATGAAACACACCCAAAAGCGATAAGCCAAGGAATTGCCAAAAGTCCCAGATTAGCTTTGATAACGGGTGCGACCAGCGGTATCGGGAGGGCAACCGCACGCCTTTTCGCGGCTAACAATTTTAATTTGATCCTGTGTGGAAGGCGCGATGAGCGTTTGCAGGAATTACAGAAAGAGCTTGGTGTTTTGACGCGTGTACACACCCTTAATTTTGATATCCGGAACAAAGACGAGGTTCTACAACAGATCAATACGTTGCCCAATGAATTTTCGGATATAGATATTTTGGTGAACAATGCAGGCAATGCCCATGGGTTGGATCCTATTGAGGAAGGTAGTCTGGATGATTGGGAGGCCATGATCGATATCAATATCAAAGGGTTGCTCTTTGTATCTAAGGCCGTATTACCTAAAATGGTGGCGAAAAAAGCAGGGCATATCATAAATATCGGTTCTACCGCAGGCAAGGAAGTCTATCCCAGGGGCAATGTATATTGCGCCAGCAAACATGCTGTTGATGCCCTGAACCAAGGTATGCGTATTGACCTTAATAGATATGGCATTCGGGTAGGGGCGGTAAACCCTGGATTGGTAGCGACCGAGTTTAGTTTGGTCCGCTTTAAAGGGGATGATCGTAAAGCAGCAAAGGTCTATGAAGGATTTCAACCCTTGCGGCCCGAAGACATTGCCGATATTATTCTTTTCGTGGTCACTCGTCCTTATCATGTGAACATTGCGGATTTGGTCGTGATGCCAACGGCCCAGGCATCTTCCACTATAGTCAATAAGAATTATGATCAATAAACGTTTATTGGTAAAAAATCTTCTCGCACATAACGACGAGAACAGCTTTTACGACAAAAAGCGATTTATTGCCATTGGCCATAAGGAAGGCAAGGCCAAATTCCTGAAACATGTTTGTGCGCTTGCCAATAGTAATCCCAAAAACCATTCGTTCATTGTTATCGGGGTAGAGGATGAGGACAATACCCTTGTAGGTGTTGATTTTTTCGATGACAGCAAAATCCAGAACCTCGTCAATGCCTATTTGGAGAATCCTCCGTTGATTTCCTATGAGAACATTCCTTTTCCCCATCTTTCAGAAGGCAAGGTTATTGGATTGGTAACCATAACCTCGAATGGGAGGGTGTGTTCCTTAAAAAAGAATATCTGGAAATATTATGGGGGCTCGGTTTTTTTCAGGGAAGGGAGTATAAGTATGCCCAAGGCCTATGATATTGAGTTGAAGGATATCAACTCAGAGGTAGTTGCCACCATAGAACAACATGCACGAAACAATATTGAGTTGACGTTGGATGGGGTCATCGATTTTATCAACCACAGACACAAAGACCTAGAGAGTAGTTACAAGGTGTTTAAAGAACAATTTGTGGTTTGTTGGGCGGGTCATGTCAAAAAGGTGAAATCCAAGACCTATTTCTCGCGGGTTGATATTGAATTGATCAACGAACAGGTAAAACTGTTTTATTCCACATTGGATGAGGTTATGCTCGATTACAATGATGACAGTTTCACCATCACCGAATATGTGCGATTAGGGCTTGGGAAAACCCATAATTACTATCCATTGGAGGAGGTAAAAATCATTTTTGAAGATAAGGGGACCTATCAGATTCAAGGTCAGATGATCTTTGACCCTCCCAAGTACGATACCAAGACCTTGCACCATATTTTCAACACGAACAATGCCTTACTAATGAAGTTGGAGAAAGGTCTTGTTTTAAAGTCTGCCGAAAAGGCTGATTTGGTCCAATTACCGGCAACCTACCTTATTTGTTACTTTAATGGCTTTGAAGAGGCCAAGGACCAAATGGAAAAAGCACGGTCCCTATTAAAAAAGACAGACCAGCGGATTTATAATTCCCTGAAAGAAACCTTGCGCATTTTAAGGAAGGTCAAGTACAACTAAATTGCAAGCTGTAAACCCAAGCCATTTTTCGTCGATACGCACCATACGTCTCTTATTGTAACAGATTTATTCGGCCTATGCCGACGTATATCGCTTTGTAAAATGGAGCAACAATTCTTGCATATCGATCATCTCGGGAAGGGATTGCTATTTTTTGGCAAAGCTTGGCTGGCGTGATTAAAGGTTATCGACCACCACCTTGTAGGTTGGATTTTTCAATAAGTTGATACCATTAATGACATCATTATTTTAAGAATAAGATACTAAACTCCTGAAAAATAAGTTTTTATACATATCATGTTACAAAATTTTCAAACAATCGTCTTTATTACCAAACCAATCAATAGAATGAAAATCTGTTTTTGATCAATAACCACGATTAGGACCCAACAAATAATCATTAACCATTATCCAAAAATAAATAGCCATGAGTTTACACCCTATCCAAAGAAGAATCGCAAATACGGTTGTATTTGTGATTTTCACCTTCATTTCAATGGGCGGATGTGTAACCCCTAAACCAGTAGGTGAAAGCCAAATCCAAACCCCGATTGCCACACCAACGAACAATTCGATGGTCCATACAAAAGGGCTTCAAATTGTTGACGGCAACAACAAACCGATCAAATTGCGTGGTGTAATCTTGGAAGGTTGGTTAATGTGGAATGGACCACTTTGGGGCGCTGGCATGACCTCTGAAACCAAGATTACGAATCGTTTGGAAGCCATGGCTGGGAAATCCCATACCGATAAGTTCCGTACGGCCATTTATGAGAATTACATTACTGAAAAAGACATAGAAACGATTGCGGGATTAGGGCTTAATGTGGTACGTGTACCTTTTAACCATACGGTCTTCGAAGATTCAAATCCTTTGGAAAACTATACTGCAAGAGGGTGGAAATATATAGATAATCTACTTGATTGGTGCGAACGACACAAGGTGTATGTGGTCCTGGATTTTCATTCGGTACCTGGCGGACAAGGTGCATTTGTATCCGATCCGGAGCTTATAAATGTATGGCATAACCCTAAGTATCAAGAAAGAACGGTAGAAATTTGGGGCGCTATTGCTAAACGCTATGCAAATCGAAAAATCATAGCAGGCTATGACCTGATCAATGAACCCGATCCCCCAAAAGGTAAAGACCTCATCGATTTAAATCGTCGTATCATAAACGAAATCCGCAAGGTTGATCCCCTACATATGATCATATTGGAAGGAAGTCAATTTTCAAGTGATTTCAGTATGTACATTACTCCTTTGGATGCTAACCAGGTATACAGTTTTCATTCCTATAACTTTTTCACTAATGATACCGATCAAGCCAATTTGCTTAAACTGGCCACAATCGCAAAAGCACATAACGTACCTCTTTGGAACGGTGAATTTGGGGCGCATAACGCGAAATGGATAAAAGAGGAAGTTGCATTATATGAAAACCCCCAATATCATGTCAGTGGTTGGATTTTTTGGCCGTGGAAACGTGTTTCCGAAAATAGCGAACGCTTTCGGGATTTAGCCGCCATTCGCCCTAGTGAGGAATGGAAACAAATGGCACTAAGTATTGCAGACCTTTTCGGTCCCAATAAAAATATTACACAGGAAATGGCCATACAGGCAATGAATAACTTTATTGAATTATTAAAAGGAGACAATCTTGTCATTGATGAGGAAATAAAAGAAATACTTACAAACAGCAAGAACACTTCCGCCAATATTGAAATAGGTGGCCAAAATACCGGGGAGAATACTGGAAGTGATGTGGGAAATACCGAACCTAAAGAATCTGTAACGGTGCAAACAGATTTTAAACAAATACTCTTCTTAAGCAATACCCCCACTGGATGTAAGGAGATAACAACGGGGATTAACTTTTGCGAAAAAAAATCAGGGATGTCCATCCTTCAATCACAAACAGAAGTAGCCCACAAATTATGGATCCCAATGGGAGGGATACAAAAAATAGACTACAAAATGGCAAACTCCAATCCTAACATTGCTGTTCAACTGATCAGCGAAATAAGATCAAGTTCAGGAGAATTAATGAGCTTTATAAGTGTTTCATGTCCTATTGGAAAAGATTGTGAAGCCAAGACCATTGAAACAGTTGTATTGCCAAAAGGTGCATATTATCTAGTAACCAAATCGGCCGAAGCCGATAAAAAATGGATGGGTAATTTGGGCCTTAAAGGGAGTATAGCTACCGAATCAAGTATCGAAAGAATCAAGTGACAAATAAGGGCACCTTTAATTAATATCACCCCTTATGATATAGGTGAAATTTTAAAGGTTGTCGACCACCACCTTGTACGTAGGATCTTCCAATACATTCACATCAATGATATCGTCAGCAGTATGTAAAAGCTGTCTACAATCTTTACTTAAGTGCTTTAAATGTATCTTTTTCCCTGCCTTGGCATAGCGTTCGGTAAGTTTGTTCAAGGCTTCAATCCCTGACATATCTACCACTCTACTTTCTTGAAAATCGATGATGACTTCATTCGGATCACCTTGCACATCGAACTTTTCAT
>NZ_JBATHS010000032.1:0-28794 GCF_049667165.1 Maribacter sp. | reverse complement strand
GGTTAAACAACATTACTAAAATTACCATAACTTTATAGTATAGTATATTAAATACGCTCTTGCCTAAAACAAGAATTATGGTTGAATTGCTCAAAACGCACCTACAAAAAAAAGCGGTCGATAAAATTATAGCATTACTTCATGCGAATCCAGAGGTATTGGGTCTTGAAGACGATCATGGAAGTTCAGGTTTAACCTTAATTGCTTATAGTGGCCTTCAGAAAGCTTTTGTAGAAGCTATTGACTTAAAGAAATCCTTTTCTTTTCACGAGGCCATTGTATGCGGTAAATTGGAAATTGTAAAAGATTATTTGAATACCCCCGACTTTGACTTGGTAAACACCCATTCCAATGATGGTTTCACACCGTTGTCATTAGCCGCATTTTTCAATCGAACCGAAATCGCAAAAGCATTGATTACGATGGGTGCCGACCCAAACTTACCGGCCAAGAATCCATCAAAGGTAAATGCCTTGCATGCGGCCATAGCGAAGGAGAATTATGAACTGTGCAAGCTATTCATCGAAAACGAGGCCAATGTAAATGCGGTTCAGATGAAAAATGTAACGCCCTTGCACGCTGCCGTACACCGAGGGAATCTGGCCTTGGTAAAACTTCTGGTCGAAAACAAGGCATTGATTACCCCGCAAATGGATAATGGGGATACCGCATTGCTTATAGCCGAACGTGAAAAGCATAATGACATACGAACATACCTTTTGGGTCAACAGCATTGAAAAACATTGGAACTGATTCAAACATTTTATGACTGTAATAGCATTATATTCATTGTGTACAAACCCGATTGTTTTTGTAGTAAATCCATTCAGCCGATGAGGCAGGAATTCCCATTGACAATCATATCAAAGCCTTTTGCTTTGCAAAAGACAATGATATCAAATGCGCCGCAAACGCGGCTGAGGCCAAAGGACCTGAAAGTGCATGGGAAACCATTGAAAACATCTATCCCTTAAGAATTGGGCATGGCGTGAGAAGCGCAGAGGATGTGGAACTACTTATATTCCTAAAAGAAAACAAGATACATCTCAAAGTATGCCCAACCAGCAATATTCAAGTGAATGTGTTTGATGAAATTGAAGATAATTGTGTGGACAACATATTCAATTTTGGCATTTCAAGGAGTATTAATTCGGACACACGTACGATATCCAATGTCACCTTGGAAAAAGAATACCAACTTCTGACTAAAATCTATAATTGGGAAAAGGACCATTTCAAAAAATGCGACCTTGAGGCTATTGAACATTCATTCGCTACCGAAGAAGTTAAATGAAAAATCGAACTCCAGATAAAAAAAGCCTATTGATTTAAAAAAGCGGTGTCAGCCGCTTTGCAAAGCGCCCCGCTTATTGTCCCAATAAGATCAAAGAAGAATCCAACCCCTTTATTTTGTAGGTGACGTACAAATACGCGCCTCAGCATTCTAGACCTATAGATGTATTGATTACGAAAACCATAAGCAAAAATGCCGCTGACCTTAGGCACTGGTTAATTTGGCTTTAAGCAGGACCTACCCGCCCTGTAATTTATCAGCACCGTCCAATAATCCCACCAAATCCTGTGGGTTATGTATCAAAATGGGAATGTGCTGGGGGCAGATATAAAATTCACTTTCCTTATGATAAAATTTCGTCACAGGGGTTTCACTTGAGGTTTTCTTACAGACAATACATGTTTTATCAGTGCTCATAACTAGTTTTTTGAAGTGACAAAACTATCAATTACTTTCCGTTTAAAAGCTAACAATTATCATGCTTTTCTATTTTTTATTTGTGAGGAAAAAAGTTGCGATATGAGTATTTGTAGTGAATCAGTGATTAACTTTGGAGTTCATTGCAAGTCAACACAAGATGCTGTTAAAAGACGTACATATACATGCATAACATAGTTGAATCTATTTTCATATTTTACGATAAAGCATGGTAAATGCATTTTATTTACCATTTTTACAATACCTTATTAACGAAGTACATACTATACGAACCTAATGAAATCAATACAACATTTTTTTATCAGTGCAACCATCATGTTAACCATCGTATCCCAAGCACAGGAAATAGAACCGAAACAGGTAAAACAGGTAATGCAGCGGGTGGCCGATTGGCAGATAGTGCATTATTCCGATCTGTTCAGTGATCATAAAGAACCACATCACCCCCTCGATTGGACCAATGGGGCCCTTTATGTGGGTATGGTAAAATGGGCTGCAATGGCTGATGATGACACCTATTATAAATGGTTGAAAGACATAGGACAAAAATACGACTGGCAACTACATCAACGAAAATACCATGCCGATGATCATACCGTGGGGCAAATGTATATTGAACTCTATCGGAAGTACAAGGATGATAAAATGATCGCACCAACCAGGGAACAATTCGATTATATCATGTACCATCCGGCCAAGACATCATTGCAATGGCAAAGTCCCTATCATCAATCCCGTTGGAACTGGTGTGACGCCTTGTTCATGTCCCCTCCCGTTTGGGCAAAATTATACAACCTGACAGGCGAAAAAAAGTATCTCGATTTTATGATGAAGGAATTTAAGGCCACGACGGATTTTCTTTACGACAAAAAAGAACACCTCTATTACCGCGACCAAAGTTTTATGGGCAAACTGGACCATGGCACCAAGATTTTCTGGTCTAGGGGCAATGGATGGGTTTTTGCCGGACTTGCCAATATCATGGAGGAGTTGAATCCCAATAGCAAAGAATACGAGTATTTTATGATGATTTATAAAGAAATGGCCAAAAAATTACTTCAGATCCAAACCCCACAAGGGCATTGGGCCATGAGCCTGTTGGGCCAAGAGTATTACCCGACCCCGGAAACGAGTGGTTCCTCATTTTACACGTTTGGGTTGGCTTGGGGCATCAATCAAGGTATATTGGATAAGGAAATTTATGGTCCTGCCGTAAAAAAAGGATGGAACGCCATGGTTAGTCATGTCACCCCTGAAGGCATGTTAGGCTACGTACAACCGATTGGGGCTGCACCGGGTAAGGCATGGCCCGATAAATCGGAAGTTTATGGTACGGGGGCTTTCTTGAGTGCAGGGTCGGAAGTTTATACGTTATATGGTGGTAAATAGTCATATATTCAACGGAGTCCTGAAAAGTTTTTGGGAAATCATCAAGATCGTTCCCTTTGAAACTCTTGAATATAAATGATGTTATAAAGAATATCCTGGCGATTCATTGGTGCTGTTTCAACTTATGGAACAAGGGAATACCTACCTATTGCGGCTAAGTACGAAGATTCTAGCGGACTTTCCCAATGATATTCCTGAATTTGCCCGTGAAAGCGCAGTAGAGGGTTGGAATTACCTTTTGGGAAAATCGCTTAAGGAGTATCTCGAAAAAAGCTGAATTTTAATACTTATCTATATGGAACAGAGAGCAACGATCATAGGGCTTGGTGTCAAGGATATACAGGCATCAACCAATTTCTATATCGATAAGTTCGGATGGAAATTAATGGATTCTAGCAATGAATTCATTTCATTTTTTCAATTAAACGGATTTCTTTTATCACTTTATCCTAGGGAAAAACTTGCCGAAGACGCTCAGGTCAGCCCAGAAGGAAGCGGTTTTAAAGGTTTTACATTGGCTTATAATACAAGAACCAAAGAGGAAGTTAACACCTTGTTCGAATACTTCAGACAACATGGCGTTAAGATTATCAAAGCCCCTGAAGAGGTAATCTGGGGAGGGTATAGTGGTTACATTGCCGATCCTGATGATAATCTTTGGGAAATCGCCTTTAATCCATTTTTACCCTTGGATAACGAGGGAAATGTTCCTTGATAGTATGGATGATTTTAAAAAAAAGGTCTAAGAAGTTTGTTCTGCTATCATTTCGAGCAAAGGAAAGAGAATAAAACTCTTGATATTCAACAAATCTCGACTGCGCTCGATGTGACAGAAAGTTAAATTTTAGACTTTTTAGACCTTTTTTCCATGGTATTCCTGTTTATTTTCCATCAAACCTCACGTTCGTCAATACGAATGGGGCCTCCCCCCTATCCTCACCCTCTTGGGGTTTATATATGAAATAGAGTTCATCCGCATTAACGTCGACAGGGGAAATCATGGGAATCGATAGTATACCGCCTTCTTGTCCAGCCACAGGTATTGGCAAACTTCCTGACCCTAAAAGTTTCCCATCTGCTGCATTCAATCGCATTTCAAAATGCACCGATGCCTTTGGCGGTTCTTGCCATCCGGCAGTTATATATACCCCCCTTACATCTTTTAAATCTATATTCTCAAGTATAAACCAGCCTTCATCTTTTGGGGCCAGCAATAAATTTTGACCTCCAAAGCTAATAGGATTGAACCCTTGGGTCTTAGTTTTCGCCGATAAGGGGACTATACTGCTCTGGAGTGCCACAGAAGTTGAACCTGTCAAAGGTTTTACCTTTTCTCCACCATCATCGGTATAACTCGCTGTAATCACCATCACTTTATCGCTCGCACTTGGATCAGGAACAATACTTCCCAAGGGCGGCAAAGACTTGCTTTCGTTGTTACTTTCGGCTAAGGATTGAATGTACAGCACTATTTGTCGGGTCTCATCTTCCGTAATATTGGGATGGGCGGCCATCACCACCTCGCCCCAGACCCCAGAACCACCTGACACGATCTTCTTTTGCAAATAATCCATTGCGGTGGGATCTCCCTTATATTTTTCGGCCACGGCCTGATATTCAGGGCCAATGGATTTCCCGATTTCCTTATGGCAAGCCTTACAGTCCAAAGCCTGCGTCAAAGCCTTACCCATTACCACTGCTGAAACTTGTTGATGCCCTTGGGATATATTCACCTTATCCATTCCGGACAAGTAATCAACAGAAACAAAAATTTTAGAGGGGTCGATAGGTCCCCCATCAACATCAGTTACCTTAACATTGTAATTAATGGGCACTCCAGGCATGAAGAAAGAAGAATTACCTCCATTTAGGTCAATAGTAACTTCAGGTTTGGTATTTCCTGCGGTAATTGCTATAATCCCACTCTTGGCCGATTCATTCCCTTCATCCTTAACCTCAACCGTCATCTTGTATTCCCCGGCTTCCTTAAAAGTGTACGAAACCTCCGGAGTATCGGTTGTTATTGTCTCTCCGTTTCCAAAATCCCAAATATACCTCATGGCATCCTTTTCCCGATCCAAGGCTTCGACCTTCATAGCAACGGTAAGGGGCAACGTACCGGAAGTTTTATCACTGGTGAAATTGGTGATTATCGGGGGCCTATTGCCTCCATTGTATTCAATATAGCTTAATCCCGAATCCTTGTTTTGCTGAAACCACCCGCTCCCGTATTCCAAAAGATAAACACGTCCATCAGGGCCCATCTCCATATCGATCAGGTTATTAAGTTCAATATCCGATGCGAAAGGCTCCATTTTATTGAAAGTACCATCTTCAAAAAAGGTGATGGCCTTCATCCACCCGCGCATCCAATCATAAACCAGAACTTTAGCATCGTAATAAGTAGGTAAGCCGCCCCCTTTGGGATATAGGTCTGAATAATAGGTGGGTCCTGCCATGGCATTTCTACCCCCGGTCCCTACTTTGGGGAAATCCGGGGTCACTGCATAAGGGTAGTATACGTAGGCCCCTTGGGCAGGTGGTAGTTCTTGAAGGCCCGTATTATTCCTTGAATCATTGATCGGTTTGTTGGTGTCAAAAGCCTTCCCTGAAGTACCATCGGAATAGTCATAATCCCTATAGGGTTTATTGTTGGCCACGAAAAAGGGCCAACCGAAATTACCAGCTTCACGGGCTTGGTTCAGCTCATCATAACCCCTTGGGCCACGAAGCGCAAGGTCATCGTCATTGGCATCCGGCCCCACGTCACCCCAATACAAATAGCCTTTCTTGAGGTCCACTGCAATGCGATACGGATTCCGATGCCCCATGGTATAAATCTCTGGGCGGGTCATTTTCGTTCCCACGGGGAAAAGGTTGCCTTCCGGTATCGCATACGTGCCATCTTCATTGACCTTGATCCGCAATATCTTTCCTCTTAGGTCATTCGTATTTCCAGAAGAACGGCGTGCATCATATTGTTCCTTCCCCGGAATATCATTTAAGGGGGCATACCCATGCGTGACATAGGTTGCCCCTTTTTCATCAAAGGGAGTTGTATTGTCGCCCGTTGATAGATACAACAAACCATCGGGGCCAAAAGCGATCGAACCTCCCGTATGGCAGCAGACTTCGCGTTGCGTTGGAACTTCCAAAATAACCTGTTCAGAATCCAAATCAAAGATTCCTTCCTTGAATTTAAATCGCGACATTCGGTTTACCCATTTATCCCCGGTAGGACTATAATATAGATATATCCAATGGTTCGTCGCAAAATCAGGATCTTTTTGCAATCCCAACAAACCGTTCTCCACATTCACACCTGGAGCGTTCAAGGCTTTGTAATATACATCGAGTTTGGCAATTTCCTTAAGTTCTTCAGTATCTGCATCGTATACTAATATTTCACCCCTACGCTGGGCAATAACTACGTCATTATTTGGTAAAACCGCCATCTCGGTAGGTTCGAAAAATTCCCCTGCAGTCAAGGTCACCTTTGAAAAACGGTTGATTTCTGGAGGAATCTGCGTCGTTGCCTTACTATAATCCAATTGTAAGTTCCCCCCTATGGCATATTGAATACCACCCAAAATGTGTTTGACGAATTTCTCTTCGGAAAAGCTTTCATCTGTATGCCCGGCCGCTGTATAAAAGGCCCTTCCCCCATCATATTCATGGTGCCAGCTCATGGGGTGAAAATCCCCATTCTCCCCTCCTTCATAGGTACTTTCATCTACGGTGATCAAGACCTTGACCTCTTTGTTCAAATTCTTGAAATTATAGAGTTCATCATCCCTATTCCATATCGTATCCTTAAAATGCTTGGTGGCAATGAAGGAATTGTCCTTAATAATAAAATCGGCGTTGGGGGTGCCTGCAGGATGGCTCTGAAATTGCCCCCCAACCAACTTGGTATACCAACCCCAATCATATTCGGTGTCCGTGGCGGCATGGATGCCTACAAAACCCCCACCGGACTGTATGTAACGCTCAAAAGCGGCTTCTTGATAATGATCCAAGACATTACCCGTAGTACTTAGAAAAACGATACACGAATATTTCTTAAGGTTTTCATCGGTAAAAAACAAGGCGTTCTTGGTGGTATCCACTTCAAACCCTTTTTCGACCCCTAATTTTTGAATGGCCGCAATCCCTTTAGGAATTGAAGCGTGATTATAACCCATGGTTTTTGAGAAAACCAAAACTTTGGGTTTACCATTTCTTTTAGTGCTACAACTTGCCATTAACAATGCCAAGGTGAGCATTGATAACAATACAATTCTTTTAATCATTAAATGTAATCTTTAGTTCATACCTGAAGCCGTTAAATATAGGAATAGATCTAGGTTTGGGCCAAATGCTTTTTGAAAATCACCAGAAATATGCTAAACGGATGGTGATAACTGTTGAAACTTATCGGTCCCTTCTCAAAAACTATAAAAGAAATGATGCAATGGTTATCGGGATAACGGAAGTAAAATAGGGGTATTACCCAATTTTGTAGCAGCGTAACAAACGAAAAGCCAAGTGTTTTAGCGATAAACCTAATTATAATGAAATCCGAAATATAACATTACCTTTGCTCGGCCCACAAGGCAATACAACTAAGCCAGCGTGTTCTCGTTCTTAGTGATAAAAAGCTTGTTGACTCCATAATGGCTAAATTACCCAAAGAGCACCAATTTTTCGATGTATCCGATTATGGGCGCCCTATGGCCAAATTAATCGCCAACTCACTGACCAATACCTCATTATCCCCTATTCATGTGACCATTGGTTTCATAATTTCGGGATTGTTGTCCATAATCTGTATGGTATACCATCAGTATTGGGCGGCCGCTTTTTTCCTAGTATTAAAATCCATTTTGGATGCCGCGGATGGGGAATTGGCACGGCTTAAAAAGACACCTACGTATACGGGCCGATATTTTGATTCGGTATCTGATTTTCTCCTCAATGCGCTCTTTATCCTTACGCTATGGTATATAACCCAAGGTTCACTCTTCTATGCCTTTCTAGCGTTTATCGGGTTACAATTGCAAGGCACCTTGTATAATTATTATTATGTGATTTTAAGAAAAAAGCACAATGGGGATACTACAAGCCGCATCTTTGAAGATGAGGCCCCTAAGGCTATGAATGGGGAAAAGCAAAGTGATGTGAATTTGCTTTTTGGACTTTACCGCTTATTTTATGGGCTATTCGATAAGGTCATCCACTATTTGGATCCTAACGCCATTACTGCCCAAAAACTGCCCAAATGGTTTATGACCTGCGTCTCATTATTCGGACTGGGATTTCAGTTGTTGATCATTGCGCTTATGCTGGTGTTTGATTTGGCAGCTTATATTATTCCCTTCTTCATCGTATACTCCTTACTGATTTTTGTGGTTATTCCCACGCGCAAATTTATCAACCGATAAATCCTTTTAAGCTTGTAACCTTCTTTTGAAAATAAAAATGAATTGGACCAGTAAGGATAAAATCGTTCCATACTACTAAATTCATTGAAAGAACCATTAATTTAGAGTCATGAAAAAGTTTGGACTTTTAGGGGCGGTGTTGTTGCTATTTGCCTGTATGAATGAGCCTGAAAAAGGCACGATGATCATCGATGTGAATATTATCGATGTGACCACTGGCGCCATTTGGGAACATAAGGATGTGGTCATTGATTCAGGCAAGATCAAAACCATTTCCCTACATCAAGAAAAGCCATTGGCCCACGAATTGATGGTGAATGGCACAGGTAAGTTTTTAATGCCCGGCCTTGCCGAAATGCATGCCCACATTCCACCTCCATCAATAAACAGTGAACGAATTGAAGACGTACTTTTTTTATATCTCGCCAATGGGATAACGACCATTCGTGGCATGTTGGGACATCCGATCCATTTAGTATTGCGAAACAAGGCAGAAAATGGCGAAATACTTAGTCCTCGTATTTTTACATCGAGTCCATCATTGAACGGTAATTCCGTGACTTCGACTGAGCAAGCTATTTCAATGGTAACCACCTATAAGAAGGACGGATATGATTTTTTAAAGATCCATCCAGGTATCAAACGGGAGGTATTCGATCAAATCGTAATAACGGCCAATGAGGTCGGTATTCCTTTTGCAGGACATGTACCCATCGATGTTGGGATTTGGCATGCGTTACAAAGTAAATTTGCCTCCATAGACCATGTGGATGGTTTTTTAGAAGGATTGGTGCCCGAAACTGCCAATGTAAAACCCATGGACAATGGTTTTTTCGGCTATGCCTTTACACCTATGGCCGACCTTGCAAAAATTGATGGGCTGGTAAACTTAGCCAAGGAAAACAAGGTGTGGATCGTACCCACCCAAAGTCTTTTTGAACGTTGGTTTGCCCCTATTCCTGCAGATGAACTTTTACAACAACCTGAGATGCAATATATGCCCACTGCTACCCTTGTGGATTGGAAGGAGCGCAAGGAAGCTTCCATAGATCCCGCAACTGGTTTTACGGCAAATCAATGGAAACAATTCGACGTTATTCGCAAACAACTGATTAAAAAACTTCAAGATAGGGGTCATGGCATGCTATTGGGTTCCGATGCCCCACAAGTGTTCAATGTACCTGGTTTTTCAATACATCGTGAAATAGATGGCTTACAGGCTGCGGGACTCACGCCATTGGAAATCATTCAATCGGGTACGATAAACCCTGCTACCTTCTTCGAGAAGGTTGACGTTTTTGGTCAAGTCAAGGAAGGGCTTGAAGCCGATCTCATTTTACTCAATGCCAATCCCCTTGATAATATAGATCATTTGCAAGACCTCGCAGGCGTCTTTCGTCAAGGTCTATGGGTCCCAAAAGCAACCATAAATAAACGATTGGCGGGTATAGCGGCCAAAAATTCTAAACCATCCGAAATTGATTCGGATCAAGAGGAAAGAAATGTGCACCAATTGCAAGGTACATGGCAATACTATAGCGAAAAAGGTAAAAAACCTGCCCCAGTAGAGACCTTTAAACGTGTTAAATCCATTTTCAATGGGTATTGGAACATGACCGAAATGAATACCCTGACCAATAAATTGGGCTACTATCATGGGGGCCATTATTCAGTGGAAGGCAATGAATACGCTGAGACCATTACCTTCGCCAATGAAAGTAGCGACTATTTAATGGAAAAGATGTTGCGTTTTCAGTTCGAAGTCATCGGTGATACCCTCATACTGACCGGCCTTAACAATACATTTAATGAGGAATGGATACGCGTGCACTAATGAGGGAAAATAGCAATGCAACTCCTATTTCGTCTTTGAACGAAAAAAACCAAATAATGTCTTTCCCAATTGATAAAATATAAAAAAGATAAGCGCGAGTAGGCTGCCAAAACCCATGGGTATGATCGCTCCAAAAGTAAAGGCAGCACCCAGAACCCACCCTAATAAATATTCAGATTTGTACAGCGGAAAAAAGAATGCCAAAATAAACAATGAGCCCATTATATAATCGGTCACTTCAATATCGTTCATAAAACAAACCGCAATGGCTACAGCAACCAAAACAGCTGCAAGAAATCGAATCACAATTTTTGAAAGACTTTCCGTAGCAACCGACATTTCACGTAAATCTATTCTCTTGTGTATACGGTATAATAAGAACCAAGTAAAAAATGGAAGAATTGCTGCACCCCACCAATTGGAGATTCCCGGCAAACGACTGTCGTGCAAAAGATAATGCGTGGGCACACCACCATGAAAGTAATCCCAAGCTACATGGCTCCAGACCAATAGGGTTACTATTCCGGTAAGTAGTATACGAAGTCTTAGTGTTAGTTTCATGATGATTATTTTTCATTGATTATCTATAGGTCATGTTTTCATCTAGTTTGTTACAAATAAAAAAAACGAAGCTTTCCTTTAACCCATCAACATTCCTATAAGAAATCTCCCCTTAGTTTTTGTATATTTAGGCGACTAATTAACGTATACTTCTGATGATTAAAAAATTACTCCCCCTAGTGATGCTATGTGCATCATTTTCGTTTTTTGCACAAGATTTTAAAATGGACCTCGTTCAGGACCTAAAACCCAGAAATATAGGTCCCGGTGGTATGAGTGGTCGTGTTACCGCAATCGATGTGGTACATAACACGCCCGAAGTAATGTATGTGGGTACGGCTTCGGGTGGACTCTGGAAATCTACCTCGGGCGGAATAAAATGGGACCCAATTTTTGACAAGGAAGTGACCGCTTCGATCGGTGCGGTAGCCATTCAGCAATCCAATCCTTCCGTAATCTGGGTAGGTACGGGTGAAGGCAATCCTAGAAACAGCCTTAACGGCGGCTATGGTATCTACAAATCATTGGATGGTGGTAAATCATGGAAATCCATGGGCTTGGAAAAAACCCGTCACATCCATCGTATTAAAATAGACCCTATGGATCCCAATACGGTCTATGTGGGCGCCATAGGATCCCCTTGGGGCGAGCATCCGGAAAGAGGGGTCTATAAGACCACAGATGGCGGTGATACCTGGGAAAAAATACTCTTTGTGAACAATAGAACGGGGGTTGCCGATTTGATCATGGACCCTACGAATCCGAATAAATTGATTGCGGCCCTATGGGAGCATAAAAGAGATCCCTGGTTCTTTAAATCAGGCGGTGAAGGTAGTGGAATCTACATGACCCACGATGGTGGGAAAAATTGGAAAAAACTTACGGATGAAGACGGGCTCCCCAAAGGGGAATTAGGCCGTATAGGCGTTGCAATAGCACCTAGCAAGCCCAATATCGTATATGCCTTGGTAGAAGCAAAAAAGAATGCCCTCTACAAATCAGAAGACGGCGGATTTAAATGGAAGAAGGTCAATGACAAGGAAGATATCGGCAATCGTCCTTTTTATTATTCAGAAATCTACGTGGATCCCCAAAATGAAAATCGGGTCTATTCCGTTTTTACCTATGTGAATGTTTCACAGGATGGTGGCAAAAGCTTTGCTGAGCTCATGCCCGCCTACGGGGTTGACAATGGGGTGCATCCCGATCACCATGCCTGGTGGATCCACCCCGACAACGGCCAGTTTATGCTAAATGGCAATGATGGTGGATTGAACATTACCAAAGATGGCGGTAAAACTTGGCGATTTATTGGCAATTTGCCCGTAGCCCAATTCTACCATGTCAATACAGACAATGAATTCCCATATAATATATATGGCGGCATGCAGGATAATGGGTCATGGCGGGGTCCTGCGTATGTATGGAAAGACCAAGGCATTCGCAATAGCTATTGGCAGGAAATCAGTTTTGGTGATGGCTTTGATGTGGTTCCCGACCTTGACGACTCCAGATATGGGTATACCATGAGCCAACAAGGCTTTGTACAACGTTACGACCATATTACCGGCAATAACTATATTGTTCGACCTACACCGCCCGATGCAGATACCAAGCTTCGTTTTAATTGGAATGCTGCAATTGGGCAAGATTCCTTTGACCGTAGCACAGTATATTTCGGCAGTCAATTCGTTCATAAGAGCACGGATAAAGGTCTTACTTGGGAGGTGATTTCCCCTGATTTGACCACCAATGATCCGGAAAAACAAAAACAATCGGAAAGTGGTGGGCTTACGATGGACGCCACAGGTGCGGAGAACCATTGCACCATCTTGGTCATAGAGCCATCCCCCGTGGAAAAAGATATGTTATGGGTTGGTACCGATGACGGCCGAGTGCATTATACACAAAATGGTGGCGCTAGCTGGACCGAGGTTACAAAAAACATAAAAGGCTTACCTATAGGTAGTTGGATACCTCAAATTAAACCATCGAATAAAAATAAAGGCGAGGCCCTTTTAATCGCCAATGACTATAGAAGATTCAATTATACCCCTTATGCCTATAGAACTAAAAATTATGGCAAAACATGGGAGCGCATCGTTGATAGCACCGATGTGGAGAGTTATACCCTTTCGATTATAGAGGATATAGAAAACCCGAATCTTATGTTTTTGGGCACGGATGACGGGCTTTATATTTCTTTCAATGCGGGCGTAAAATGGCAAAAATGGACAGAGGGTTTCCCAACGGTCTCGACCAAGGACCTTGTCATTCAGCCAAGGGAGCACGATCTTGTTATAGGCACCTTTGGGCGTGCTGCCTGGGTCTTGGATGATATTCGTCCATTACGGGCATTGGCAAGTGATATGTCCATTTTACAAAAAGAAATCAAAATATTCACCCCGCCTACCGCTTACCAAGCCGCATATCAACAACCCACAGGAAGTCGGTTTGGGGCAGATGCCCTGTACAATGCCGAAAATAGGAAGGCAGGGGCCATGATTACCTATTTTATAAAGGAAGGCAAGAAAAAGTCCCCAGAAAAAAAGGAGGATACGAATGCAGAAGAAAAAGAAACGGAAATAGAAAACGATTCCACCAACGTGGCTAGCAAAAAAGAAGAACTGTCCGGGGTACAGAAAAAGGATTCCGTCATGTTCCAGTTCTATGATGGGGATCGCTTGATCAGGACCATCAAGATGAAAACCCCCGAAAAGGCCGGTTTCCATCGTTTGTATTGGGGTATGGACGAAAAAGGGCCGGACAGACCGTCACGGAAAATATCAAAAAATAAGAATGAACGGGGAGGAACCGACGTAAAACCGGGCACCTATAAAATTAAAGTGTCTTTCGGTGACATGACCGATGAGACAACAGTTCAAGTGAAATCGGACCCAAGGTTGGAGGTATCCTTGGCTTCGATCAATGAAGTGTATGAAAATTCAAAAAAGTTGGAGTCATTGACCCAAACCTCCGCTGACGCTGTTAAACAATTGGTTGTAAGCAAGGATGTTGCCACTAAATACCAAAAGGAGCTCAAAGCATTGGATGAGGACAAATACGAGGAACAAATAAAGGCCTCCAAAGAAATTGTTAAACAATTGGATTCTGTAATCGCCCTGTATCTCGGCAAGGAGGATAAAAGACAAGGTATCACCAGGAATCCTGAAATTACTGTTATGCAGCGTATTGGTAATGCCAGTTTTTATACACGTACCCGTAAAACCGGAATAACCCCTACCGAAAAGCGATTGATCCAGTTTGCGGAAGACGATCTGAAAAGTGCGTTGCAAAAAACCAATGCCTTCTTTAGTAATACATGGAAAGCCTATAGGGATGACATTGAAAAACAGGAGGTTAGTCCTTTTAAACCAATAAAAACATTTAGTCTTGATTAGTAAGTAGATATTTAAAAACTAGTAGTATACCTCCATTAAAAAGATAGGTTTTAATACCAATAAATAAGAACATCATGAAAAAAACCGTTGTTGCACTACTTTTAACCACCCTTTTCTTGGGGTGCAAGGAAAAAGAACAGGCCCAACCCAATATTGCTGACACTTTGAAAACGTATACCATTCAACAAATGATGGACAATGAAAGCGTTTTTGGTGGAAGCTTTTCAGCCGATAAATCCAAACTCTTGGTGTCGAGTAACCGGTCTGGGATTTACAATATGTATACCGTACCCGTATCAGGGGGTGAATTGAAGCCGGTTACGGCTTCGGATAGCGCTTCCATATTTTCCATATCCTTTTTCCCAAAAGACGATAGAATGTTGTTTCGAATGGACAATAATGGGGATGAGATCTTCCATATCTTCCTAAGGGATACCTCAGGAGTCCATACGGACTTAACGCCCTATGAAGGGGCAAGGACCAATTTCTATGGGTGGGCCAAGGATAAGAAAAGCTTTTATTACACGTCGAACCAGCGCGATAAAAAATACATGGATCTTTATGAAATGGATATCAACTCCCTCAAGGCCAAGTTAATCTATAAAAATGAGGTGGGCTATGATATAGGTGGAATTTCCAACGACAAGACCTATCTCCCATTAACCAAAGCGATCAATACCAATGACAGTGACCTGTTCGTATTTAACCTCAAGGACAAAACGCTGACAAAAATAAATACTGCCCAAAGCGCCAATAGCAGTGCAGACTTTTCACCTGATGGTAAGTTCTTGTATTATACCACCGATGAGGGCGCTGAATTCGCCTATCTCAAAAAGTTCGACCTCGAAGCCAAGACCAGCGAGAAGGTCATGGAGCGGGATTGGGACATTGCCGGTTCCTATTTTACCGAAAATGGCAAGTATCAGGTCACTTACATCAATGAAGATGCGAAAAACACCATCGAAGTCATGGATGTTGCCTCGGGCAAGAATATAGACCTCCCTGATTTGGACAATGTGAGCATCACAGATGTTGGTTTCGCCAATGATGAAAAACAGATGCGGTTTTATGCGGGTGGTTCCCATACCCCCTCGAATCTATTCTATTACAATTTGGAAAGCAAGGAATTGAACCAACTTACCGATGTGCTGAACGAGGCCATCGACGGCACGCATTTAGTTACGGCAAAGGTCATTCGGTATCCATCCTTTGACGGATTGGAAATACCTGCCATC
This sequence comes from Maribacter sp., assembly GCF_049667165.1. Classification (GTDB taxonomy): domain Bacteria; phylum Bacteroidota; class Bacteroidia; order Flavobacteriales; family Flavobacteriaceae; genus Maribacter_A. Next base: position 13,219 of record NZ_JBATHS010000032.1, on the reverse strand, counting down.
TACTATAAGCCCCATCAAGCAAATGCGGAGCATAAAGTACCGGCTTTGGTGTGGGTACATGGTGGACCTGGAGGGCAGTCACGTCAGAATTTCAGTGCATTCCTGCAGTATTTGGTCAACCACGGTTACGCAATCCTAGCCGTGAACAATAGGGGAAGTAGTGGCTATGGAAAAACATTTTATCAAATGGATGACCTGAACCACGGTGACAAGGATTTAAAGGATTGTGTTGAAGGTAAGAATTGGTTGGCACAACGACCCGAAATAGATGCTGACAAAATTGGGATTATAGGTGGTTCCTATGGCGGCTATATGACCATGGCCGCTTTGACATATACGCCCGATGAATTTGCAGTCGGAGTCAATTTATTCGGGGTTACGAATTGGATCCGAACCTTGCGTAGTATTCCGCCTTGGTGGGAATCGTTCAAGGATGCCCTCTATAAGGAATTGGGAGATCCGAACAGTGCCGACTCCGTTCGTTTGCGGGAAATATCCCCCTTGTTCCATACCGATAAGGTGACCAAACCCTTGATAGTACTACAAGGATCACAAGATCCCCGGGTACTGCAGGTTGAATCGGATGAGATTGTTGCTGGTGTACGAAAAAATGGCGTTCCTGTCGAATACGTCTTGTTCGAGGACGAAGGGCATGGGTTCGTAAAAAAGGAAAACCAAATAGAGGCTTATAGTAAAGTGTTGGAATTCTTGGATGTCTATTTAAAGAAAGACCAAGGGACACTTAAAAGTGATGGTGAAAAAATGGAAGAAGAAACGAATTAGAAATCCTTATTAAAATGCACTGGCATTCCAATGATGCACGGTTTGTTGGAAGGTTTTTCCATACTGCTTCTTTATCATACGAGCATATAAATAACATTCTAAAATAAATAAACGTCACCAGTACAAATAGGTAAAACATTTACAAAACTTGACATATATCAGGTTTTTCCATGGAAGGCGAAAGTACATTTGTCCTTGGTAATTCCTAACTCGGCATTTTATTCGATAGCGAACAGGGGAAAGGCCATCAATACTAAACCAAACCACATGAGAAGGGTATTTTTATGCATTACAATGCTCTTTGCCATCTCATTAAACTCCCAAGTTCCCAATGAAAATGATTGGGGCTCTTGGATAATGCTGTACGGGTCCAACAAAATCTCAAATGACTTTGATGTGATCACGGAATTCAGGTTACACGATTACGAGGTATTTAAAGATCTGGATAACCAATTTGTACGCACAGGTCTTAACTATCGAATAGACCCCGGATTATCAATAACTGCAGGCTATATTCATCAATACTCCGAAACAAAATCCAATATCAGCATTTCGGAAAATAGGATTTATGAGGAAGGAACCCTTAAAAACAAATTCAGGAACCTAAGTATAGCGCACCGCTATCGAATAGAACATCGATGGATAAATAATATGGGGCGCACGGCCTTTTCCAATAGAATGAGGTACCGTTTACAGCTATCCCATCCACTTTTCGACAAGTTTTTCGTAATGGTCTTTGATGAGATCTTTATTAATCTACAAGAATCCATTTTTAACCAGAATAGGCTGCACATGGGAATCGGGTATGCTTTTGGCCCAAGTTTTAAATTGGAATTAGGCTATTTAAAAAATCACTTCTTGACGACCAATTATGATTTGCTTCGTATAGGCATTTCGTTCAATACCGATTTAAGAAAAAAACCAAAAACAGGATAAGAAGTTCAAATTAAGGTTTAGAGTGTCTTTTCGACTTATCTTGAACACCTCTAACACTTAAATAGAATGAACCTTCAAAAAGTAACTTTCAAAAACAAGAATGGGCAGACCCTAGTGGGCAGATTAGAGCTTCCAGCGAATCAACATCCGCACAGTTACGCCATTTTCGCACATTGCTTTACGTGTAATAAAAATCTAACCGCAATCAAGAATATTGGTCGTGTACTTACCTCGAACGGATTTGGAGTATTGCGTTTCGATTTTACTGGACTAGGGGAAAGTGAAGGGGAATTCAGTGATGCCAACTTTTCCGGTAATGTGGATGATCTTTTAGCCGCATCGGACTATTTGGCCGCGAGCTACCAGGCCCCTGCCCTATTGATCGGGCATTCCTTGGGTGGGGCGGCCGCTTTATTTGCCGCTTCCCAAATTGATTCGATCCAGGCGGTTGCCACCATAGCGGCTCCTTCCGACCCTGATCATGTTAAACACCTATTACGGAGTAGCATCAATAAAATTAATCAAAATGGGAAAGCCGTTGTGAATATCGGTGGAAGGGATTTTACCATTAAAAAACAATTTCTGGATGATTTGGAGAAAAAGACGCTGTCGGTAACCCTAAAAAATTTAGGTAAACCCCTACTCATACTGCATTCACCACAAGATAGGATCGTGGGCATAAAAAATGCCGAGGAAATCTATAAAGCGGCACGTCATCCCAAGAGTTTCATCTCCTTGGATGGGGCAGATCATTTATTGATGAACCCAAAAGACTCCAATTATGTGGGCGAGGTCATTTCTAGTTGGGCAAAAAGATACCTCCAATCAGAGAACCCAGAAAAACTCCCAAAAACCGAACACCAGGTTGTGGCAAGTTTGGATTTTGAGGATGGCTTTACAACGCAAATGAAAGTAGGCACTCATTACCTGACTGCTGATGAACCTGTCGATTATGGGGGGAATGACTTCGGTCCGTCTCCTTATGAAATGGTATCCGCCGGACTTTCTGCCTGTACTGCGATGACCCTTCAAATGTATGCAAAGCGTAAAAATTGGAAAATAGAGAATGTTGAAGTCCATACATCGTACAGTAAAACCCACGCAGAGGATTGTAAGGATTGTGAATCTTCGAATTCGAAAATCGATACTTTTCAACGAAAAATCAAGATAACTGGGGATTTTGATGACAATCAATTAAAACGTTTGCTTCAAATAGCCGAGAAATGCCCTGTACATAAGACATTGCGCAACAGCTCAGAAATCAAAAGCGAGCTGATACCTTAATGCATACCGACAGACCTTATCCATAAATGGATGATATCGCCCCATTCAAATAAAAGGGGTATTGTCTTACACAAAATAATAGTTAACTTTATAAAAATCCTAAAACAAAGAACAATGAAAAGAATAAAATTATTGGTTTTAGCCCTTGTGGTTATGACGGGCTACAACTGCAAGGAAGTAAAAAAGGAAGCCAAGGAAGCAAAAGAAGAGGTGACAGAGGAAATTATGGAAGTGGAAAATGTAGAGGTCATCTCATTTGCTATGCAACCTAAGAGCAATAGTAATGTAAAAGGGGATGTTACCTTTACCCAGGAAGATGGCCAAGTTACCATGAACGCTACTTTTTCTGGCCTGACCCCAGGGGAACATGCCATTCATTTGCATGAAAAGGCAGATTGTTCTTCTGATGACGGTACATCCACTGGCGGCCACTGGAATCCGACACACGAGCCACACGGAAAATGGTTGGCTCCCGAGGGATATCACAAAGGGGATATCGGTAATTTCATAGCAGATGACGCAGGGAATGGCACATTGACCTTTTCAACGGATCAATGGTGCATTGGTTGCGATGATGAAAACATGAATATCACCGGGAAAGCGGTAATTGTTCATCAAGGCGTAGATGATTTTGTTTCACAACCCAGCGGTGATGCTGGCGCCCGTATAAGTTGTACGGGGATAATTCAATAAAAACAGTAGTATGAAAAAAATTAGTTTATTGAGCCTAGGTATGCTCTTAGTTTTAAGTTTCGGCTGTAAACAGACCAAGAAGGAAAACACGGAGCAACAGCAAGTTTCAAAAGAACTGGTAGCGGATTCCTTTACCTTGATCAAGGATTCGACAAAAGTTGGTTTCACGGCCTACAAAACCACAGATAAAGTACCGGTGAAGGGAAGCTTTAAAAACGTTGTCATTTCGAATGAACACGTTGGGAGTACGCCATTGGAGGCCCTCAATGGTGTTGAATTCAGTATTCCGGTAAACAGTTTGTTTACCAACGATCCCACTGGTATTCGGGATCCAAAACTTTTGAAATTCTTTTTCGCGGTCATGACCAACACAGAGCTCATTTCAGGTGTTTTTAATGCTGCCGATAATAAGTGCGCCATTGATGTTACCTTGAATGGTGAAACGGTAAATATACCATTGGAATATACCATGGATACCGATACTAAGATCACCTTTAAGGGTATACTGAACTTGGAAGATGTGAACGCCCTTGATGCACTGGCCTCGATACACGAAGCCTGTAAGGAATTGCATACAGGTGCCGATGGGATAAGCAAAACATGGAGTGAGGTTGCCGTGGAAGCCCAAGCGCAATTTCAGTAAAAGCAATAAGGACCATTCGCTTTAAAAATCCAATGTACACTATAAATTCATGGTTGCATTTTAAAGATTGATTGAATAGCTGCCTTAGGGTGGCTATTTATTATTGAAATGATCCCTAAAAATTCAAGAAATATTTTGGAGTATGTAATTTTTATGACAGCATTTTATGAAAACCATAGATAAACCTTTAAAACCCTCATTTTCATACTAAAAGTCCCTTAATTTGCTTTTCTTTGATGCCTAAACAACGAAAACAATGAACCCATCATCCTCTGGTTGGATTGATAAATTCGGATACCTTACCAAAGGTCAAGAAGACGGTTACCAGAACTTTAGCGACCTGTACAAGGCCCTAAGGGATACAGGTTTCGTTTATGGGTTGAATATCAGAATCCCGAGGTTCATAATTCCGGAACACAAACTTTCTGAAGATGAAAAAGCCAAGATAAATCTATTGGCAGCGCTATATTTTACGTATAGATTTGAAAAGAAAAGCACCGATTTTGATGCTTTTTTACAGCTGGTATTTCAATTTTACCAAGATTTGGGCCTAAACCAAATCTCATTTCTGAAAAAGTTGTTTGTCGGCAATAAAACATCCGACCAGCTCGAAAAACTATTGGATACCCGCGTATACCTCGAAGATAATGTGATCAGCAAGACCTTCAATAGCATTATCACGAATTCATTGCTTTACATTGATGTGCTCACCTTTAAGCGGTATTTAAATGACACAAGTACTATTGAAGTGTATGCACAGAATTTGGAAAACACGGCCATGAACGTGATTTACCACGCCTTGAATTCAAAGGAAACGAACAAAAACGACCACAAACTGGCCCATTTGTTCGAAGCCTCGCTGACCTTTATCGATAGTGATACCCAGACCTTTGACGTAAATTATCGCGATAAACTTCAAAAGGACCTATCCAAAATCGAGAAACATTACTTAATGGATCTCGCCGCTTTGGCCATTTGGGAAGATCACTCCATTGATTACCTAGAGTCGGAATTCTTTTATGAGTTTGGAAAAGATCTAGGCTTTGATGAAAATGAGGTGACAACCACGCTGAAGGAAATCACGGTCTTTTTTGATAAGAACTCCAAAATAATACCCTACCTGAAAGATCATAATTTGGCTTACAAATTTTATGACAGCATGTCAAAGGTTGTCAATAAACTGATTTTAAGAAACAGCAAAAGGCTTCAGAAAGAACTTTCAGAAAGTAAGGAGTTGGTCGCATTACTATCCAAATCGACCATCAAGGATTTAAGTCCTGAAGAGAAGAAAAAAGTACAAAGTCAGTTGATTGATATCTTTAAGAGCATCCCCTCCCTTGCCATTTTCATGTTGCCCGGCGGAGCCGTTCTATTGCCGATTTTCATCAAGCTGATCCCGAAGCTACTACCCTCATCCTTCGATGAGAATAGAATCGAAAAAAAATAGGTTTTCCTAATTAAAAGGCACTATAAGAAATATCTATACCTAAATTCAACTATTTAATTTTCAACTAGTTAAACCTCACTATTCCAACCATAACTTAAAGTCTTTGACCCGCTCCCTACTTACGATGATCTCTTGCTCGGTGAAGCGGTTCAATTTAATTTTCAAGCGTGAATTGGTATAAGAAATGATATCCTTGATATGGTTAATGTTCACATAATATTTTCGACTTACACGAAAGAAGGTCTCAGGATGCAACTCGGTTTCCAAATTTTCCAAGGTGGTGTCCAATAGATAATTGCGACCATCGGAAGTCGCGGCATAAGTTCCTTTGTTCTCACTATAAAAACATTCGACCTCATCGGCATTCACTATTTTCAAATGCTGCCCTACCCTAGTGGTGAATCTTTTTTTGTATTCCCGTTCCAAGGGATTGATCAATAATTTTTTTATGTCCTCAAAATCCAATGATAATTTTTGGGTCGCCGGTTTAACGGCTTTATACTTTCTCACCGCATTTTCAAGTTCCTCATCATCGATGGGTTTCAATAAATAATCAATACTATTCAATTTAAAGGCCTGAAGCGCATATTCGTCATAAGCCGTGGTAAAGATTATGGAGCTCTGTACATCGACGACATCAAAGATCTCAAAGGAGAGTCCGTCGGATAACTGAATATCCAAGAAAATCAGTTCTGGATGCGGATTGTTTTGAAACCATTCGATCGATTCTTCAACAGAATGGAGCATTGTGGACACCTCTACATCCAAATCAGCCAATAAACGGCCCAATCTACGGGCAGCTGGTTTCTCGTCTTCTATGATGATTACATTCATATACTTGTTATAATATTGTTATATTCCCTATTCGTATTTTTTCTTTTTTTGATCTTCTTTCAAGTAACGCTCCATTTGACGGTCTTCCCATTTCTTAACGAAAAAAGGGATCTTACCAAAAACTAAAAGTGCATGTATAGCGAGAATAACCACCCAAACATAGGCATTCCAATATATCCAGTCCATAGCATCGGGATAATTTAAAGCCTCTTTACCCAAAAGCCAAACTGTCATTTTATCTTTCAAAAGCAATAAAGCCGTATTGATGACCACAAAAATACCAAGGTGGTTATAGAACCCCCTGATCTGCGCCACCCTACGATGCGCCCTTTCTAATTTGTAGATTTCTTTATTTTCCATATCCCCCGCCCATTTGTTTATACTTTTCAGCTTCTTTCCGGTCTTCTTCCATATATTTCTGAATCTGTCGTTGCTCCCAATCCTTACTGAAAAAAGGATTCATATGAAACACCTTTATTGCATGAAAAGACAAACCTATACCCCAAAAGAAAGGGGTGGCAAAGGTGCTAAAATGCCAAAAAGTGCCCATAAAATTAGTTCCGTAGAAATGAGAACCTACTAATTTAGCACCTATTAGAAATAGGTTAATAACCATATATATTGTCAAATGCGTATAGAAGCCCTTGAGTTCCTTAACCCTTTTTTTCGCTTTGGTAATTTTATTTGTATTATTTTCTTCCATAATTAAAGTCTTTACCGTCAATACAAGGTTAGTGGTGATCTATAAGCCATGATCATTGCGATTTACAAGTTTGGCAATACTATTTTTACCACCATCCCTGGTTTTCTAGCTACTCGTCCAAGAACTCATTTAACTTGCGATTTTCCCAATTCTTAATAAAACCAGGTTTGTACCTCAGTAAATATATTCCAACAAATATCAAGACAATAGCCCAAATGACGGGCAACAAAATAGTATTAAGAGCTACCCAGTGTAAAAAACCTTCATCCGTTATGCCTTTTGACACCAAAAAGTCTATTAACCTTCCCTTGAATACAAATAACAATATGGTGGCAATGAAAAAAAGCACGACGTGCGCGTATAATCGCTTTATATTTTCAATACGATTTTTCGCTTTTTCATATTTCTCAAATTCGTTCCTTTTAGTTTCCATTAGCGATATCTTTCTGCATCCTTTTTATCCTTGTCCATATATTTCTGAATCTGTCTTTGTTCCCAATCCTTACTAAAAAACGGATTGTACGAAAAGACCTTTACCCCATGGAAAAACATGCCTATGCCCCAAAAGAACCATACGGCAAAGGTTCCGAAATCCCAAAATGCCTCTCCAAAGCTTTCCCCTTCCCCCAAATTACGTACAATCTTCATCGTAGAAATAAAAGTGTTAACGGCGATATACACCGTAAGGTGAATATAAAACCCCTTGAGCTCCTCAACGCGCTTTTTGGCACGCTTCATTTTTTCATTATTCCTGTTCTCCATTACTTCCATCTTCCATTTTTTTCATCGTCCTGCATATATTCCTTGATCTTACGTTCTTCCCAATCCCTTCCAAAAAAAGGATTTAAACCGAAGGTCTTGATGGCCTGAAAGACCAAACCGATACCCCATCCAAAAGCCGCCCATAGAAACCAGGGATAGCGCCATTCATCGGTCCAATAGTTAATGCCTGCCAAAAGGCCTATAAAGAATATATAGGATATTAAATTTGTGTAGAATTTCTTAATACATTCTACCCTATCTTTTGCCCTAAAATACTTTTTGTCTTTTTCTGAAGTTTCCATTTCTGTTGGTTTGTTTAATTTATAGGATAAAAGTATGGGGTTAAACACGTTATACTAAATTTTGATTACCCAGTTGTCATTTTTTAAGGATGGATTGTTCGATCAGAACGTGTCATCATCCATAAACTTCCTAAGCTTACGTTCTTCCCAACGTTTTCCCCATAGCGGATTATAGCCAAAGACCTCCATACCGTGCATTGTGACCCCGAATCCCCACCCCAAGGTTGGGAAAATAACCCATGGGAAACTGGTGGTATTGTAGTTGAGTAGTGCCAAACATGGGATTACGATACAATAGGCCAAAAGATTGCCATAAAACCCCTTAAGTTTTTCTACATGCTCTTTGGCCTTAGCATACCGTTTGTCATCAATATAAGTCTGTTGGGTTTCCATTACGGTTACTTGTTTTGTCAGCAAGGGTAGCTTTACACTGAAATTCTTATCTGATTTAGCGATTTCCACTTGCCTATCGGTTAATATTCCATAGCGTTGTTGAATGTTTTGTAGTCCCACACCACTACTCTTTTTTACCACTTGTTTTTCTTGTAGGTTATTTTCAACCACCAATTGCCCATCTTTCTCATACACCTTTATGAATAAGGGCTTCGAAGCGGTGACCACATTATGTTTCACGGCGTTTTCAAGCAATAATTGCAATGAAAGAGGAACGATTTTAGCCTCTGGATTACTGCTTTGATCCGGAATTTCTAGATGAATGCTATCCTCAAAACGCATTTTTAACAGTTTCACGTAAGTCTTGGCGAACTGCAGTTCCTCATCCACTGAAATAAGATCTTTATTCTTTTGTTCCAACACATATCTATATACTTTTGAAAGGGAGGTCGTGAACTTCTGGGCCTGATCGGGATCTTCCTCGATCAAACTGGTCAGCACATTCAAACTATTAAAGAGAAAATGGGGATCTAATTGGTTCTTAAGGGCATCGAATTTGGCAGAAGCCGTACCTGCGATTATTTTTTGCTCTTTGACTTTTTTCTCCTGTAAAGCCTTATAGAAGTAAAACGAATGAATGAACAACGAGATAATAATGGCAATCAGAATAAAGATCAAATAGGTAGAACCTTCTTCGTTCTGAAAAAAATAATCCATCGATTGACCGTAATACCAGACCAAAAGTAGTAAACGTACCAATCCATAGGCCAATACGGTAATGACAATAGAGCCGATAGAACCTAATATCAAACGCTTTTTAGGCTGGGACTCCCAACTAAATTTATTGGAAATGTAAGCTTCATAGGTAATATTTATAACGGTTAAAATCAGTGCAATAGCAAACACGATCACTGCATGTTCTACCTGTTCTGCCCAAACAAATTCTTTATCCCAAAAGAATATCAACTCAAAAATGATAATGCCCACGGCAATTACCAAACTGAACTTAAGTACCTTAACGATTTTACTTGACATTTTATATTATTGTTTACAACCTTCAAGAGTGGCCTCTGCCCTATCCTTTCCCCAATTGGGATGAAAAGGTGTCGCTGGCTTAAATTTAGCAAAAAGTTCCAAGGCGCGTTCAATATCTTTGCAATAGGGTGCGGTATCTTGCCCGAAATATCGTGCCGTCCCCATATCCCATTCTGCCTTTGAAAAAACGACCCTAGGATTATCCGGAGCCAATTGTAGGGCTTTTTGGTATATTTCGACCGCTTTAGCTGAGAGTGTCATTCCGTAGGTTGCCCCATCATAGGCCATCCAAGCGGTGTAGATCATGGCCTGCTGGACCAATATTTCAGGGTTATCGGGGGAAATAGCTTTGGCTAGGTCAATAAACTCCTGGGCTTTTTCCAATTGCTGGGTCAATTTTTCCTTATCCTGTTCCCCAAAGGAAGCCAACGTATTCACTTGTGCCCCATAATACGCCGGAAGCCAATTATCCAGTTCAGCGGAAGAAATACGTTCGAACATATTCGAAGCCTCCGGAATCTTGCCCTCTCCCCAGAGTTGAAAGGCTTTTTGCATTCCAACCGTAAATTGGTCCTGTGCCGTGGACACCGTTGCAAATAAAATAAGTGTAATCGCTATTAATTTTTTCATAATTGCTGGTTTTATATTGTTTAATAGGTCAAAAGTGAATGAATCAAGTCATTCATTTAAAAAAGAAATACCGAGTTGTAACTATTTTAGGATGGATTGTAACATTGAGCGTGTGATAGGCCCTTTATGGACTACCTACTGGGTAGTATAGAGTTTCTGTTACTCCAGTCCCATATAAAATAAGTTTTATACGAAGCGGAAGTTCATCAAGGCTAGCGCTTATAAAACTGATTTTCATCCCATTAAAAAAGAGACTTCAATGAGGCGGTAAAAAATTGTTGTTTAACAATTATAAAAAAATAGATCCACAATTTTTTTAAAGCGGAATACAATTGAAAAAATCGTACTTTAACAAATGAATTGTACGTCATTTTAACCTATTTGGCATTGCGCCAATGACGTTTATAGGAACCAGGATCGCTAATCCCCCTTTTAACGAATTGAGTTTTTATTTCTTTAGGAAACTTCAGAAACAAAGACCCACGGAAAGTTCATGATAATATACCCCAGTCGTATTATCTTTTTAAAACAACTGGGTATAACCCAGGGTTAGGTGTATCATCGCCTACTATTTTTGATAAGGCATATAGTTGTGAATTAAATATAAAAATACTTGAAAGGGATGGTTCAAGTTTTATAATCCCTTTACCAATACATATCAATCCATGAAACTGACCAAAAAGAAGGAACATGAAATAATGCAAGTGTATGATACTTGGATGCATAGCTACTTAAATGGAGATGTTCTTACTTATGATAGTTATTTTGCCGATGAATACCATTTTATAGGATCTACAGACAACGAAGAGTTTCTAAACCGAAAAGATACTACCCAGTTTTTCAAAGACACCGCTGAACAATTCTCAGGTAAAACAGACTTACGAAACCAAACCAAAACTATTGAAGCATTTGATGATCTTATTTTCATAACACATTTATTCGATGCTTGGTTTATAAACGGTAGCGATTGGACTTATTATGGTCGTTTTAGATTTTCTTCAGTCTTACATGAAAAAAAAGAAGGTTGGAAGTTTATCTATCAGCATTTCTCTATAGCCGATGGTAAAACAGATGAAGGAGAAACCATAGGTTTTGACAAAGTGAATGCAGAAAACCAAGAGTTAAGAGAAGCCATAAAACGACGCACGGTAGAACTCGAACAAAAAAACAGGGAACTGGAAATAGAGACGGCACTGGAAAAAGTAAGAGCCAAATCTATGGGCATGTATAAAAGTGAGGAACTGGCCGATCTTTCGCTTGAATTGGTAAAACAAGTTCAGAATTTGGGAGTAGCCACTTGGTTTTGTGCTTTCAATATTTATGAAGAAGATCCTAAAGGCTCAATTGAATGGGGCAGCAATGGCCAAGGCACCTTTCCCAAATACAGAACCCCGAGGGAAGGTATTTTTCTTCGCTATTATAAAGCCGGGCAAAAAGGAGAATCATTACATATTAATGAAATTGAGAAAAACGAATGTGCCACGCATTATGAGTACCTGTGTACCTTACCGGGTGTCGGTGACCAGTTACTTAAAATGAAGGAGGATGGCATTCCATTTCCCAAATCACAAATTGACCATGTGGCCTATTTCAAATATGGTTATGTCTTATTTATTACCTATGAGCCGGTACCCGGATCCCATGATATTTTTAAACGTTTCGCTAAAGTTTTCGAACAAACCTATACACGTTTTCTCGACCTCCAAAAAGCCGAGGTACAAGCAAGGGAAGCGGAAATAGAACTGGCATTAGAAAGAGTTCGTGCCAGAACCATGGCAATGCACAAAAGTGAGGAACTCAAAGACGTTATTCAGGTCGTTAACGACCAGTTTGTCCATTTAAAAATCAATACCGAACATACTGGGTTTGTAATGGATTATAAGGCAAGGAACGATTATGATATTTGGATTGCTGACCAGCTCGAGGTTCCCTCGCATGTCACTATTCCTTATTTTGACTGTATCTATTACAATCGATTTAATGAGGCAACGAAAAAAGGGGAGGATTTCTTTGCTACCAACTTGACTTTTAAAGAGAAAAACAAATTTTATAAAAAGTTAATTGAATATATACCTGATTTGCCAGAGGAAACAATGGAATTTCTTTTCAGTGTTCCTGGTCTTGCGGCATCCACTGTATTGTTAGATAATGTTTGCCTGTATATCGAGAATTTTGAGGGTATTCCTTATACAGATGAAGAGAATAGCATACTTATGCGCTTTGGGAAGGTGTTCCAACAAACCTATACGCGTTTTTTAGACCTTCAAAAAGCTGAAGCACAAGCAAGGGACGCACAAATTGAGGCCTCATTAGAACGCGTTCGTTCTCGTAGTATGGCAATGCATTCTAGTGAGGAATTAACGGATGCTGGAGCATTATTATATCAAGAACTCTCAAAACTGGGAATTCAAAATCTCACAACAGGGTATACACTTTTTGATGAAACTGTGACAATGGGTTGGAATTATGGTGTAAACCCAGCTGATGGTAGCATTCGTCACAAACCTGTTGGAATGAACCACACCAAGACGAAGGTCATGAAGGCGATTGCTTCGAGCTGGAAAAAGCAAGAGCCCTTACTGGTCATACAATTGAACGAAAGGGAAACAATAAAACATCAAACTTTTATAGCAGAGGAAAGTATCGATTTTCCTATTTCAAAAGAAAGATTGTTGTCCATTTCCCCCAAACGGCTAGTCGTACATACCTTTAATTTCAAACAAGGGTATTTGCTCATTGTTGGTGGAGAATTGTTAACTTTTGAACAACAGGAA
>NZ_JBATHS010000031.1:0-6396 GCF_049667165.1 Maribacter sp. | reverse complement strand
CCGTTCGTAAGTTCTAAAAGGTTTACCTGTATTTCTTCTTCCATCAACACTATGAAAGGGCTACCTTCCCCTTCCTCCATAGCAGTACCTTCCATGTCGGACTCAAGTACATCTTTTTTATAACGGGCTTCAATTTTAAAAATAGTCACGTTGGCCTCGGCCACTAGGTCGTGTGGAAAAGGTGCATCCGTTAATTGAACGACAAGTTTCCCCGTTTGATCACCTGAATCATTTTCATCGGAACAACTAAAGACAAGTGCCAAAGCAGTAAATAACACTACAAATAAGGATTTGGTTTTCATTATTTTTAATTTAACTATTAGTATTAACTAGGTATCTGACCTTTTAAAAGTAAAGGTATTGTTTGTTAACATTTCAAAATGACCAAACCCTACCTATACATCGTTTTTTTATTGCATTTTCGATGAACTGCACTTTTTTCGGAAATCTGGTTACTTCTTTTGACCCTAATCGGTTTGCAGAAATTTAGTTAGCAAGGCAGTCTGAATAGCGGATGCCCAACTGAAGTGCTTGGTGCATTATGGATTGCTTTAAGTAGTTTCCTGCTACCCTTATTGCCTTTTAATTCCAATGCCGTTTTTTAAACATTCAAAATAAATGATACTTTTGGAAAAAAATTTTAAATATGAAATCCAGAGTTATCTTTTTGCCCCTCTTCCTTATTTCTTTTTCATTCTTCTTTTTGACTTCCTGCAAAGACAAAACTACGGAGAACAAGCCCGATCCCCACACCGAACTGCATGCATCGGCCGCATATCAATGCCCGATGGACTGTGAGGATGGAAAAACCTATGAAGAAGCCGGCAGTTGCCCAGTCTGTAAAATGGATTTAAAAGCTGTTGGTGAGTCAAACATGAAGCGCTGCGCAATGCACGAAGGTGGTGAATGTAGCTGTGAAGGTGATGCCTGTAAATGTGCAAATTGTAAGCAACATGCCAATGCTAAGGCCTGTGCCATGCACGAAGGTGGTGAATGTAGCTGCGAGGGAGATGCGTGTAAATGTGAAAATTGCCCCGTACACACCTAACTGAAATCATTCAAGTTAATTTAAAATAAAACACCCCTGTAAACAGGGGTGTTTTTTATTTAACTTCGTGGGAAGATCTTAATGAATTCGTGTAAAAATCAGCTCATATATCGGTTTTTTTAATGTAAGGCTATATCGTTAATTAATTTATAATATGTTGTTCAACCGTATTTTGAATGGGATAATTCAATACTTTTAAATATGCGATATGCTTTGGTTTTTATATTCATTATTGTTTTTCCATTGACTATTACAGCACAAGAGTTTATTGAAAAACCGCCTGTACATACTGATTTTGAAACAAGTACCGGGTTGTCAGTTTATGGCGCACGGTATCCTGTAGGTGTAAATGGTGAAGTATCAAAGAATTTTTATATAAACTATCAGGTTTCAAGGAGATTACATCTACAGTTGCAACATTTCTATGATAAATTTGGGACGCACGAGCGGACAAATTCATCATTTTTGTTGAAATACCATATGAACAGGAAATTATATCTTTTTGCTGGACCCGAAATCGAATATGATATCAATCAAGTGACGGGGGAAGCAGAAATTATACGAACGAACCTCAATGTTGGCATGGGCTATAAGGTAAATCCCAATGTATTGATAGAACTAGGATATCATCGAAATATGAGTGAACCACAGAAAGAATATTATTCCATTCGAAATGTACAAAATGCATTTTCCTTAAGGGCGCGATTCTAACCATTGTAATGGAGTTACATTTTGTTATGCAGCATATGATCTTTAATTAACATAGTTCAATAAATAAAGAATGGCCCATTTGGGCCATTCTTTATTTTAGATATGGGATTTCATCCGCAATCGCCTTACTCTTTGTTGTCATAGCCACGGCCCGGTGTATAAGGGGCCCCTGACTTGATCAACTGTTCCTCGAGCTGTTTAATGTCACTATTGAACAAGGTTTCCACCTTTTTCTTAAGCACATCGATCTCCGCCCTGGCAATGGCATAATTGTCCTTATGCGTTTTTGTCGGTGCCGAGGTAGAATATTTTTGCTCGTAGCCCATAATTCCAATTCTGGTTGACGCGGTTTGTGGTTGGCTTATATCCAACTCATATTTCACGGGATCCCCATAGAGGGCTACATCCACTTCCTTGAACTTGTTTTCAATATCCAAAACCGATTTGGCTAGCGTCCCATAGGGTTGTTCGGAACGTTTTATAGCCGCCTTGATGTATTTTAGCTTATTCTTGCTTTCCTTGATAATATTCTCACATACCTGTAAGTCGGCCTGTAATCGGGATACATCACGTTGAAAAGCGACTTTGGCATTTCGGTCCTCTGCGGGTAAGGTGGTATTCTCCAAAGCGTTTACATTGAATTCCACCGCATTGGCCAAATCTGTCAAGACCCCGTTCTCAGCCAATTGCATGGTTACGGTATAGGTCCCAGGGGCGACCAGGGTGCCCTCATCTTTGCCGGCAAAGGGATTATAAAAGCTGGGTGTATTTAAATCTACAGGATCTTGTGGTGTAAATCGCAAATCCCAATGAAATCGTTGCACGCCTTTGGCGGGTTTTTTGAATTCCTTTTTGACAACGAGTCCATCCGCATTTTTTATGGTAAATAGAAGTTGGGCCTCTTCCTCGTCCTTTTCCGCTTTCAGGGCTTCATAACTGGGATAATAGGCATCTTTTTTATCCTTGATCAACTCTTCTTCCCTTTTGGTCCTCTTTTCCTTTAAGGTTTTATAATCTTCCTGATAATAGTAGGTGATCATTGCCTCGGGTCCCAAATTGGTGGCGCTATAGAAATTATCCCCTTGAAAGGCCTTTCCGGGCAATCCCAGTGGACTGCTTTGCTCCCATAGTAAAGCATCGCGTACGGGATAAATAAGGGCTGTTTGTGTAGGGGCCGCATTCTCGATGGTCCTTAGGGACGAATAATCATCCATGACGTAAAAGCCCCTACCAAAGGTGGCTAATACCAAATCATTTTCCCGTTCTTGAATGGCCATATCACGAACCGCTATCGTAGGCAAGCCCTCTGAAAGTTTCTTCCACCGTTGCCCTTTGTTGGGGGAAAAGAATACCCCGAATTCAGTACCACAAAAAATCAGGTCCCTATCGATCGGGTCTTCTTCTATAGCATAGACACTTCCTCTATCCGGAAGGTTGGCAGCAATACTGCTCCATGTATTTCCCTTATCAGTTGATGTGAAGATATAGGGTTTGAAATCGCCATATTTATGATGGTTATAGGCGGCATAGAGCACATTGGCATCATGCCTTGAACAGTATACATTATTCACATAGGATTGCTTTGGTGCTCCTGTAATAGCACTTATCTTTCTCCATGTATTGCCGCCATCCTCGGTAATCTGAATCAAACCATCATCGGTGCCCACAACGATAAGATTTTCATCGATGGGTGATTCCGATAGGGCCACGATACTGCCATAAAGGGAGGTAGACCCATTTTTTGCTACGGCATCGATACTTACCACACGGTCATAGACTTTCAATTTATTGCGGTTGATCTGCTGGGTAAGATCATCGCTGATGACCTTCCAACTATTACCATAATCATCAGAACGGAAAAGTTTGTTCGCGGCAAAATACAGCCGGCCTGGGGCATGCCTACTTACGGCCAACGGGGCATCCCAATTGAAACGATAGGCTGCCTCACCCTTTCGCTCTCGGGGCTGGATTCCAATTTTTTCCCCACTCTTTTTATCATATCGGACCAAAAAACCATATTGCGATTGGGCATAAACGATATCAGGATTATTCGGATCGACCTGGGATTCAAAACCATCGCCCCCATTGGTGATGAACCAATCACTGTTCGTAATACCGTGGTTGGTAAGTACCCTTGATGGACCGCCAAGACTGAAATTATCCTGGGTTCCCCCATACACATTGTAAAAGGGAGCATCGTTATCCAAGGCCACTTTATAGAATTGTGTAACTGGAAGGTTCTCTTTGAAATCCCACGTTTTGGCAGCATCGAATGTTTCATAAATACCCCCATCGCATCCTACCAACCAATGTTCGTTGTTGTTCGGATCGATCCACATGGAATGGTTGTCAACATGTTTATAATCTTCCCCAACATTTTTGAAGGTCTTCCCCCCATCATGGCTAACGGACATCCAAGTATCCATGGAATATAAGGTGTTTTCATCTAAGGGATCGGCAATGATTTCTTGATAGTAGTTGCCACTGGTGGTGTGGTCGCCCCGCTTTTCCCAACTTGCCCCTCGATCTGTGGTGGCATACACGCCCCCTTTACCATCGGCAGCTTCGACGATAGCATAAATGATCTCTGGGTTGGCTGGGGAAATGGCCAATCCTATTCTACCCAATTCCACGGTTGGAAGCCCGTTATTGATTTCCATCCATGTGGTTCCCCCATCGGTACTTTTGTGCATTCCAGATCCTGGACCACCCCCAACATATGTATAGACGTGCCTTCGGCGCTGCAAGGTCGATGCATATAAGACGTCAGGATTTCTAGGATCCATGACAATGTCGTTTACGCCCGTATGTTCGTCCACGGTAAGCACCGCTTCCCAGGTAGTACCCCCATCCATAGACTTGTAGACGCCCCGTTCACCACCCTTGCTCCAAAGCGGTCCGATCGCTGCTACATAAACGATATCCGGATTGTCAGGATGAACTATGATCTTTCCAATATGTTCGGATGTTTTCAAGCCCATATTTTTCCAGCTTTTACCGCCATCCGTTGATTTGTAGACCCCATCGCCATAGGCCACGGAGCGCTGGTTATTATTTTCTCCGGTACCTATCCAGATGACTTTCGGATTCGTAGGATCCATAGTGACACAACCTATGGAATAAGATCCTTCCTTATCGAACAAAGGAGTATAGGAAACCCCAGAATTTTCAGTCTTCCATACCCCACCCGCGGACGTGGCTACATAATATTCGAACGGATTATTGGGATTTACCGCTATATCGGAAATTCGACCGGAGGTTATGGCTGGGCCAATATTTCTCCACGTAAGTCCACTGATCGTCATCTCATCGAGCGGTTCCTTAGTTTCTTTTTTTGATTTTTGGGAATGACCCAGTTGAAGGCCTAAACATAAAATGGATAGGGTAATTAAAATTGATTTTGACATGTCAGAATGTATTTGTTATAGGAATTTGCCCATCGAAATAAGGCGAATCAAAGATATGAAAGTTATTCTTTTTGAAATCGAATTTTTAACCTTAATGTCGTATTTAAATACTAGTCTTCTATTAGCAGCTAGGAGTGGAATTGAATCATCAAGAAGATAAATTGTGCCTGGTCAAAGTTCCTTTTGCCTGTGATATCACCCTCCTTTAGTTCTATAAAACCGCCGTTACCAAGGTACTTTTAAAAGACGTTGAATATGACCAACGCATACAAATAGAAACGTACAAATCGCAATAATCCGAACAAGAGATAATTTCTGAATCTATAATGTATCAATCCTGCCGCAATACTGGTCATCGAAAATGGAATTGGCAATAAGGCACCAACCACTATTAGAAACCCACCCCATTTACGGATCATCTTTATATGTTTTTGCATTTTTACCTCAATATATGCATATACCGAAGGCATTTTTGAAATTGCCTTACCAGCAAAAAAGGAAAAAATACCTCCTAAATAGGATAACAAGGCAAGTATGGATAAATAGAAAATGGGCGTTTCCGTTTTATCGGCCCATGCGATAAAAATTTCAGGGGGAATTAATCCCAATACGGATTCAGAGGCAAAAAAAATGGTTAATATGATGAAGGGATCATAGGTAGTTGTAATCGATGTGAATAAATCATTAAAATCAATAACCAGAATATGAACAAGCCATAATACAATCATAAACAATGCAATCGGAATGATCAATTTTCCCAAACTGGATTTCACAAAAGTGTAAAAACCAGTATAGGAATAATATTGGTGTAGTAATCGTATCCTAGACTTTTTAATCCTGATTTTAGAGCTTGAATCCATAGCAGTTATGTTCTAAATTACACTGAAAAAGTGCAAAGATAACACTAATCGCAAAATGGCAATTGTTATCCTATTTTCCATAATAATATATACGCAAGACCTTATAACCCCTACACCCTTCCCTTTCAAGATTAAAAGCACGACCTTCATAGTCATTACACAGTTGAAATTTCATCGCCATTGAAATCATGTGATAGACTTGAAAATATAAGGCCTTAGCAGGGCAAATTATAAACCGTAATTGCAAAATACTGAAGAAAAAATATTCGGTTTATTCTAATGGTATAGTAAATGTCCAAGATTCGTTATCTATATTGATTGACACTACCAAGATCACTTTGCCTACCAAAATTATAATACTGATATAAAT
>NZ_JBATHS010000030.1:0-2363 GCF_049667165.1 Maribacter sp. | reverse complement strand
CAAGAATTCAAAATATTTTCCTTTATAAATTATGCCGTAGGGGCTTTCATTATCAATTATGCATTGTTACCCCGATTGTTCTATAGGAAACACTATATAAGTTTCATCATTTCGGCCATAGTGGTTATCACTGTCATTATGTTGATCGAAGAAATGGTCCTCGAGAAAATATACTACCCCGATACCAAAGGTTCTAGGTTTCAAGGTGTGATTTATGGCCTCTTGGATGTAATGCCGATCATCACTATTTTGGCAGGTTTTAAATTTGCCTGGGATGCTTCAAAAAAACAGCTGGAGGTCGAAGAATTGCGCTCCTCCTATAAGGAAAGTGAATTGCAATTCCTCAAATCCCAGATCAACCCTCATTTTTTGTTCAACAACCTGAACAACCTTTATTCTTACGCTATTGCCCAATCGCCAAAAACACCATCGATTATTCTTGAACTTTCCTCGGTTCTCCGTTATATGTTGTATGATTGTAAAGAAAAATTCGTGTCCCTTCCCAAGGAAATCGAACACCTCGAAAATTTTACAAAGTTGAACGAACTCCAAATCGAAGAACGGGGTAAGGTCAGTTTTAAAACGGAAAACATCAAATCCGAATACCAGATTGCCCCTTTGATCCTGACTGTTTTTATTGAAAATGCCTTTAAGCACAGTACTGCAAGCCAATCGGATAATATTTTTATCGATATCGCTATCAAGGTAACCGACAATGGGATGATGGAATTCGAATGTAAAAATTCGTTCCGTCCCTTGGGGAACACCGAAAGTCTTTCGAAAGGTATAGGTCTCCAGAATGTTAAAAAAAGACTGCAACTCTTATATCCCAACTCCCATACCTTAACTATAAACGATGAAAAAGGGCTATATTCGGTAGTATTGAAAATGCAGTTAAAAACAGACTTGGCATGATACGTTGCATCATTATCGAAGATCAACCACCGGCACAACGCGTGCTTAAAAAGTACATTGCCGATATAGGGAACATGGATTTAAAAGGTACTTTTGCCGATGCCCTAAAGGCGATAGACTTTTTAAAGACCGAAACGGTCGATCTTATTTTTTTGGATATTCATTTGCCCAAAATTTCCGGTATTGATTTTTTAAAGAGCAGGAGTCTACACCCCAAGGTTATTCTAACTACCGCATTTTCTGACTATGCCTTGGAAAGTTATGAATACGATGTGGTCGACTATCTATTAAAACCTTTTTCCTTTGAACGTTTTGTACAGGCCGTTTCCAAAGTACCCCCACCAAAATCGGAGCACCTACAGATCGGAAATTCGTCGATAGGGGAAACTTCTCCAAATATTATCTTTATCAAATCGGGTTATGAACATATTAAAATCGATATTTCCGATATTATTTTCATACATTCAGATGCGGATTATACCGAAGTCCATACGGATCTTAACAAACATTTATCACAGGAACCCCTTCGGTTTTGGGAAGATTATCTAGATTCCAAGCGATTTATCAGGATTCATAAATCCTATATTATCAATACCCTAAAAATTGATAAAATCATCGGTAATCGGGTTCACTTAGATAAAAAGACGGCCATACCCATCGGAAGGGCCTACAAAGAAAATTTTATGAAACACGTTATAAAATAAAAATCGGACGATTATGAAAAAACTGAAAAAAGAAGACATTAAACAAGAGGTGTTCGACCTCTATGACGATTACGCCCACAATAGGGTAAACAGAAGGCTGTTTTTGGACAAACTATCGACCTATGCCGTCGGGGGACTTACGTTACCCTCCTTGTTAAGCTTTATCTCCCCGGATTACGTCAAAAAAATACAGATACAGCAAGATGATCCACGCTTAAAATCGGAGTACATCCATTACGATTCGCCAAAAGGCGGGGGATCTATAAAAGGATTACTCTCTAAACCGGTTGATGCCACGGGTAAACTTCCCGGAATCGTTGTGGTACATGAAAATCGAGGCTTGAATCCCTATATCGAGGATGTGGGTCGGCGGGCCGCACTAGCCGGATTCATCTCCTTGGCTCCTGACGCCCTTACGCCCTTGGGCGGCTATCCCGGAAATGATGACGATGGCCGTGAGCTGCAACGCAAGCGGGACAGGAATGAAATGTTGGAAGATTTCATCGCTGCCTTTGACTATTTAAAATCCCACCCAAACTGCAATGGTCATGTAGGGGTCGTTGGTTTTTGTTTTGGCGGATGGATTTCCAATATGATGGCAGTTAAAATTCCCGATTTAGGGGCTGCAGTCCCATTTTATGGGGGGCAGCCATCGGAGGATATTAACCAAATAACTGCCCCTTTATTGCTTCATTTCGGGGAATTGGACAAGCGTGTGAACGAGGGATGGCCTGCGTATGAAGC
>NZ_JBATHS010000029.1:0-2078 GCF_049667165.1 Maribacter sp. | reverse complement strand
GCCGAAAATGTGACCAGGGTCCATTCTATTTATGTGGTCGATGACGATGATAAATTAAAGGGGCGATTATCCCTAAAGGATTTGTTGACTACCTCGACAAAAAGCCATATCAGCGATGTTTATATCCCTCAAGTTGATTCGGTGAACGTGAACGAAAAGCCGGAAGATGTGGCCAAGATCATGTCTAAATACGATTTGGAGGCCATTCCCGTCGTTGATGAAATGGGTCGCCTGGTAGGGCGAATCACCATTGATGATATCGTGGATGTTATACGGGAAGAAGCCGAGAAAGATTACCAACTCGCCGCGGGTATCTCTCAGGATGTGGAGGCCGATGACAGTATTTGGGACCTTACCCGAGCCCGTCTTCCATGGTTGTTCTTGGGACTTATTGGAGGTGTAGGTGCAGCCGCAATTATGGGTGGTTTTGAAGATATGATTAGTAAACATGCCATACTATTTTTCTTTACGCCATTGATTGCAGCCATGGCAGGCAACGTTGGTGTACAATCAAGTGCCATTATCGTTCAAGGACTTGCCAATGACGATCTAAAAGGTGGTGTTGGTAACCGATTGATAAAAGAAATGCTACTGGCCGCATTGAACGGAGTGATTTTAGCAGCAGTCCTGTTGTTGTTCACTTGGGCCTATAAAGGTGATTTTTTAACTGCTTTGGCAATTTCCTTATCCTTAATCGTGGTCATTGTGGTCGCTGGACTCATAGGCACTTTTATCCCACTGTTTTTGGACAAAAGAGGTATAGACCCTGCCATCGCCACGGGACCCTTTATCACGACGAGCAATGATATTTTTGGTATCTTGATTTACTTTTCAATAGCGAAATTACTCTTAGGGATCTAATTGTATTTCACTAGAGCGGGTCACCCATACTAAATTATAATCTCAATGGAATGAAATCCATCAACCTAAAGGAAAAATATGCAGAATTCAACTCCCTTTGGCATCCCCATCAGATTGCCGAGGTAGACGATATGCAAGTGCTCCTGGCCAAGATCCAAGGTGAGTTTGTCTGGCATGCCCATGAAGATGAGGACGAGCTATTTCAAGTCGTCAAAGGTACTTTACACATGCAATTCAGGGATAGGACCGTAATGGTCAAAGAAGGTGAGATCATTGTGGTCCCTAAAGGTGTGGAGCATAATCCGATGACCCCAAACGGGGAAGAAGTTCATATCTTACTTTTTGAAAAAAAGACTACGGCACATACGGGGAAAATGCACTATGACATAACCAAAAACCAGTATCCCAAAATATGAGTACGTTAAGACTGTTGGTACTGTTATTTGGCCTTATCGGTAGTCCGATCCATCTGAATGCGCAAAAAACCTTGAAAAATTCCGAGATTTCTTTTTCAAGAATTTCAAGCAAGCCAGGCGTAAGGAATGCGACATTCACCAATGACGCTGGAAAACGATGGAAGTTGCGGGTCAAATTCCCTGAAAAGTCAAGTACAAAGAACGGACTTGTTATTGCCTTGCATTGGGCAGGTGGCGGGGACACCTATAAAGAATTCAATAACTGCCTGGTTCTCCCAGGTCTTGAAAATAGTAATGCCATAATCGTATCTCCTGAAGGTGAAGACCAACTGTGGGATTCAAGAAACAATATCGATAAGATCCTGGCAATAGTCGCCAATTCCCAAAAGTACTGGAACGTCGATCCGCAGAAAATTGCAATCATGGGGTATAGTAATGGAGGAAACGGGAGTTGGTTCTTCGCTGAAAATTATCCAGAACTGTTCTCAGCGGCAATTCCCATGGCAAGTTCGTATCCCATACATAAGAAAATCGATGTGCCTCTCTATGTCATTCACGGGGCAAAGGATGAACTCTTCGCAGTATCAAAAACGAGACAATGGGTCGCAAAGACCAAAACCGCAGGAAGTAATGTGACTTTAATAATAAATGAAGGACTTTCCCACTTTCAAGGATGTGCTTACGGTAATGACCTTAAGAATGCCGGGGAATGGCTGCAGAAAATTTGGAATAAAAAATGAAAATACTACACCTAGACACCAACCACCCTTTGATGATCGATCAATTTGCAACATTGGGGTT